>CATPCK010000376.1 GCA_955652655.1 uncultured Ktedonobacteraceae bacterium
CTTTGACGGGTGCTTTGCTCCAGGTCATGGGTCCTATTCACACGGTGATTGTGCTCTTCATACCACAACTTTTCCTGGCGATCGCTGTGACACTCAATCCTCATGTGCGTAACGCGCCTCCACTAGCTCAATTAGAGCCCGTGGAGTAAAGTAGGGAGAACCCCGTATAGGTCTATATCCGGGGAAACACGAAGATGGCCAACATTGCAATGTTGGCCATCTTCGTGTTTCCCGGTTGTATGCTTATCCTCTGTACTGCGGGTTGGGTGGGCTTTGCGGATACTGTGGAGCTTGCGGATTTAGTGGATACTGCTGGCTCCTCATCATACGGAGCTGATTAAGCTCGGTCAAGATAGGCCACTCGGCAAAGGCAAGGATCAATAACATGATGAGGTTCGCTATTGGAACGAACATCAAGAGACTGAGCGCGCCATTGTACCCTGCTTTCGAAAATATTCTCCACCAGATGACAATGGCCAGGACGAGCAAGACTATCGAGATAATACCGATAAACAGCCCGAAACCCGTCAATGCGGCGGCTAGTTGCGACGAGGTAGTGTCGTTCATTCGATCTGCTCCTTCTAGATAGTGATAGTTTTCAAAGCGTAGCTAATAAAATCAACATTGACCATTATAATATAAATAGTTGCCCAGGTAAACTATAACGTCTGAACGCGATTTTATTGCTGGTCGAGGTGTATCTTCCCTTTAATAACGACGACACACAACATTTTTGGGCTCTGTACTTCCATGTTGAGAGTGCGTTAAAAGTAATTCGATGAAATGCCGCCGTCGACCATGAGCCATGCGCCTGTTGTCCAGGACGATTCATCGGAGGCCAGGTAGAGCGCCATGTAAACTATATCTTTTGCCTCACCGAAGCGACCGAGCGGGATACGGTCCAATCGCAGGTCACGCGCCTCTTCACTGGTCCAGAGAACGCGCAGCAGGGGCGTTTCGATAGGGCCGGGACAGATAGCGTTGCAGCGTATGCCGTGGCGGCCATACTGAACCGCGAAGGATTTCGTAAGTGACAACATGCCTCCCTTGGAGGCAGTATAGGCGTCCTGAGCTACAGTACACCCCATGAAGGCGACGAACGAAGCCACGTTGATGATCGAGCCTTTGCCCTGTTTCACCATATGGGGGAGGGTGTATTTTGAGCAGAGAAAGGCGCTTTTGAGGTTGATATCCATCACTCTATCCCAAGTGGCCTCGCTTAAATCGGTCACGCTCGCGTCCTCTGCTGGCATGATACCGGCATTATTATAAAGGATGTCCACGCGTCCATAAGCATCGATAGTTGCCTCAACCATGCGTTCAACCTCGTCCTCGATCGCGACATTTGCTTCGATGAAGATGGACTTGCCCCCGGAGTCTCGAATGGTCCTGGCCGTTTCTTCGCCCTCTTTTTCGGCAATATCTGTAACCACGACACTGGCCCCCTCACTGGCAAATAGTTCGGCGGCAAGCCTGCCCATGCCTCCCGCGGAACCCGTGATAATAGCGACTTTGTCTGCTAGTCTCATGAGCTATGCGTCTCCTTCAAACAAGCGATTATAGATCTTTCCTAACCAGGTCAAGGTACCAGTACGGCATGCGCTTGCGCAGCATGGGTTTACCGCGGGCTACATTGCCGGGGATACTATCACGAATATCGTAGGCAAGCTCCCCGGTTAATGAGCCTGCCACGTCACCTGGTGCATAGTTAAGGGGGTGCGTTGAAGAACGGCGACCTGTGCGCTGTTCGCGAGTATCGATGGTCATCATTGTCAATATTGGTTCACTCTCGTCGGCAATGACCTCTGACCAGGGATAGGTGAAGCATGCAGGCGAGAAAACGCCGCTGTTGCCGTTGGCTTGCGTGTTATGCCAATTGCCGTCCCAATTTGCCAGGGCAAGGTAGACATTGTTTTCGGCGGCGCGCACTCGCCAGATGAGATAGTGGATCGGGTCAAAGTCTTCAGGGGCAACCGGGCGGTGAAAGGGGATACGCGTAGGGGGGAGACCGATGGGATCGGGGAAATTGAGTAACGCGGGAGCGCAGACCAGATCTGCTCCTTTGCTCGCCAGGACGCGCAGCGTCTCCGGAAAGAGCACGTCATAGCCGGTTGCCAGGCCGATGCGACCGCTGGGAGTGTCAAAAGTTGGCAGGCCAAGATTGCCCGCGCTCGCCCACAGGCAATCTTTTGCTGTCAGATGGAGCTTGCGATAGGTACCATAGATGCCTTCGGGATCGATGAGCAGGATAGTGTTGTAATAGGTTGGAATTGGTCCCTTTTCGCGTTCGGCTACCCCAAGTACCAGGCTGATTTGCAGCTCATTAGCCAGTTCTACTAGCGAGTCGGTTTCTAGCCCAGGCACTTCAATTGCGCCATTTTGAAAATGAGCGATGATAGCACCGTCGTTCTCATACGCGCTGGATGATACGGGCCCTGGCAGTAGCAGTTCTGGAAGTACCAGGACATCGGGTCGTGCCGGATCGTGGTCGTTGATAAGCGTCTGAACTATGCTGCGTACTGTCTGTGTCGCATTGAGGCTGGAACCTGGTAGGGTCTGAGCCCCCCACTCTTGTAGATTGGTCTGGATAATGGCTACGCAGGAGAGCTGTCCTGGCGGCAATTCGCCTAATTCATACAGGCTATGGTAGCGCAACGGCTCCCAGAGGTAGGTGTTGTTTGCGAGCACAACGTATTCGGAGGGACGCCGGTCAGCGAGGCGATCTCCCCACGGCTCTTCGCCAGGTGGCCCCAACTTTTTATCGCGGCAGCGGCTCAGATCAACCTCGCCGTAGACAATCCCTTCACCATCATCAAGATACGCCTGGATGGACCCATCGGGATTCAGGATGCAGCTTCCTCCACTGAATTGAATACCGCGCTCGCTACCGTAGCGGTTTGCCCCAATGAGGTAGACACCGTTCTCAAAGGCGCGCGCTATCCAGGCGCTGCTGGGTGATTTTTCGTCCAGCCAGTTTGTGGGAAAGAGGAGAACGTCCGCGCCATGCAGAGCAGGAACCCGCGCGGATTCGAAGAATTCGGCGTCCTGGCAGATCAGGCCAGTTAAACGCCCCAACGGTGTCTCCCAGACGGGCATACCGAGGTCGCCATCGCGCGCCCAACGCGGCTCAGAAATATAGGAGTGAATTTTGCGATAGGTGCCAATCACCCCCTCAGGCCCGAGCAGGGCCAGACTGTTATAGTAAACATCCGTAGTGGGATCTACTTCAGGGAGGCTGAGAGCAATGATACTGCCGTAACGGGCGGCAATCTGCTGAAAGCGCTCGGTGGTGGGACCTGGAATGGGTTCAACATAAGCTGCGACTTCGGAACGAGACTCCCAACAATAGCCGGTCGTTGCCATTTCTGGCAGGACGATGAGGCGTGCTTCATGTTGGGCGGCCTCTTCGACCAGGCGGAGAAGAGCAGTCACATTTTTCTCTTTCTCCCCCAGTGTTGGTTCATATTGAATTGCCGCAACCCGGTATCTGTTGAAAGAGGGTATGGATGTGCTCATTAGAGGCTCTCCAAAAGGTATACCTGGAAGGTACCGCTTTCTCCTATGATCATGATTTTTCTGGTTTGCTGTATGTTCTTTTCACCACGCTTGAGAATGCTACAACGATACCATTAAGGTTCGATAAGCGTCAAGGGGTGAAGTAACAGTTTTA
>CATPCK010000377.1 GCA_955652655.1 uncultured Ktedonobacteraceae bacterium
CCCTCACCTGCAGGGATGCCTCTGATGAGCAATAAACTATGAAAAAACGCTCACCATTAAGGCGGCGGAAGATAATGTTCTACTGAACGATAGTATACCTGGACATATTACGAATAGACGAGTGACATTTGACCCATTTTTAGGGCAAATGTAAGATGAATCAACCTCGAAATTTCTTTGGCTCTCCCAAAATCATGCTGATGAATGGAGAATCCCAAGATTTTTGGACTTGACAAGAGTACAGCACTTCGTGTATGCTCTCTTAAACAGTAAGATATCTCATCGAGCGTGAACTCCAGCAAGGTTGCTGTCGAGTTCCTCTGTTGAGATATTTCTTTCATGTGGCAAGAACAATCCTTGCAAACGCAGTAGTAATTTTTTGGACGGAGTATATTTATGTCGGCAATGTCGAGCGCAGCAACACAGCCAGCAATGTTCGCTGGCCAGAACCGCGCGAAACGTATGCCTGCTGCCATGCAGGAAATGTATATCTGTATGGCTGCTACTGCATCTATCATTATCATCGGAACCGGCGTTTTCACGTCGGTTTCTTTAGTTGCTCGCATGCTTAGCATTCTCCTTGTGGTACTTGGAATCCTTATTAGCCTTAGCGGCCTTACTGGACTTGGAGGTCTGGTAGGGCTTATCACAGGGTTAACCCAAGGCATTTCACAGGGAGATTAAAGGAAGCAACGAAGCGACCAATCCAGAGCAGGTAACCTAACGAGGACCTCCCGGTTCGGGTGGTTCTCGTTTTTTTATTGTTTTTCATTTTACAAAAGGAGTCATCGTTCATGGTTATTGCTGCGACAGTTACACAAAAGCACAATACTGAGCCAACTCAAATTGGGGAGACAAGCCAGCACGGCCTGGAGGACGCGCGAGAGCTCAGCGGAAGCCAGATACTCTGTGAAGCGCTGGTGCGTGAAGGTGTAGAGTTGCTCTATGGCTACCCGGGTGGGGCTATCATGCCTTTTTATGACGCACTCACCGCGTATCCCACTTTGCGCCATGTGCTGGTGCGCCACGAGCAGGCCGCAGCCCATGCCGCCGATGGCTACGCTCGTGCGACTGGTAAGGTTGGAGTATGTGTTGCTACCAGTGGTCCTGGCGCCACCAACCTGGTCACCGGACTTGCTACCGCCTACATGGATTCAACCCCCATCGTTGCCATCACTGGACAAGTAGCACGTCCTTTTATCGGGCGTGACGCTTTCCAGGAGACCGATATCATTGGTGTGACACAGCCCATTACCAAGCACAATTTTCTGGTGCGCAACATCGAAGACCTTGCTGACACTGTCCACGAAGCCTTCAAGCTTGCTCTTGGCGGTCGGCCCGGTCCAGTTTTGATCGACGTCCCCAAAGACATCCAGCTCAATAAAACACAGTACCGTCCATCGGCCTCTGTCAACACACTTGAGTATTACCGCGTAACACGAGCGCCGGAAATTTCAACGGTGGCGATCGCTCAAGCTGCAAAGCTCATCAACGAGGCTAAATGCCCGGTAATTATGTCTGGTCATGGAGTTATCCTATCGAGGGCGTATGATGAATTGCGCACCTTTGCCGAGAAAGCCGATATCCCTGTGATCACCACACTACTTGGTATCAGTGCACTACCTGATGCGCATCCGCTCAACATTGGCATGCCTGGAATGCATGGCCCTGCTCATGTCAACAAGGCCATCGGCATGACAGATGTGCTTATCGGCGTTGGCCTGCGCTTCGATGACCGTGTCACAGGCAAAGTCAGTGAGTTTGCCCCTCACGCGCGCATTATTCATATAGATATTGACCCTTCCGAAATGCACAAGGTCAAAGTCGCGACTGTGCCGATTGTTGCTGATGCCAAAGATGCTCTCGCCGCTCTTACCGTGGCGGTTACCCCGGCAGATCGTCGTTCCTGGATCAACGAAATACGATCCTGGGAAACCCAGAACGTTGAACTCGCCAGCAACGTCAAGCGCGACCAGCAGTATCCCGATCCAACTTCTATCCTGGAGGCCATTCGAGCGGAAACCAACGGAGAAGCTATCATCGTCACAGATGTCGGGCAGCACCAGATGTGGACCGCGCGCCACTACACCTGGTCGCGTCCTAACAGCCACATCACTTCCGGTGGGCTTGGCACCATGGGCTTTGCTCTTCCCGCCGCCATGGGCGCCAAAATGGGCATTCCTGATGCGCCAGTCTGGGCGGTGGCGGGCGATGGTGGTATCCAGATGAACATTCAGGAGCTAGCTACCCTGCAACAACAAGGTGTCACCGTCAAAGTTGCTATCATGAACAATGGCTACCTTGGCATGGTACGGCAGTGGCAGCAGTTCTTCCACTCGCGCAACTACTCAGAGACCCCTATCACTGGACCCGACTACGTGAAGTTGGCGGACGCCTATGGCCTCACTGGCATGCGCATTACGCGGCGTGAAGATGTCTCCGCGGCGATACACAAAGCGATGGAAACTGAGGGCACCGTCATTATTGATTTCGTTATTGAGTCGGAGTCAAACGTCTACCCCATGGTAGCTCCTGGCTCTGGCATCACGAACATGATAGAAGAACACGTGGAGGAAAATACCAGTCATGACTAGACACGCTGCTCCCCCCAGGAGAGCGGGCCAGGAAAGCGCCCCCCAGGACGGTGGTCGAACACACATTCTGGTCCTCTTTGCCAATGACAGCCACGGTGCGCTTGACCGTATCGTTGGCCTCCTGCGCCGCCGCCGCTCGAACATGCAAACGTTCGCAATTGGGCGCAGTGAGCTTCCAAACGTGGTGCGCATCACGGTCGTTATGAATGACTCCGAGGTGGGAGTCGAACAGCTGGTGGAGCAGCTACGCAAAATTGTCGATGTGCGACATGTTGTCAACCTTTCGTCCGAGCAGGCCGTTGCGCGTGAATTAGCGCTCATTAAGGTCAACAGCACAGCGGCGCGTCAAAACGAAATAATTGAACTTGGTCATCTTTTCGGCGCACATGCTTTGG
Organism: uncultured Ktedonobacteraceae bacterium; assembly: GCA_955652655.1. GTDB lineage: Bacteria > Chloroflexota > Ktedonobacteria > Ktedonobacterales > Ktedonobacteraceae > UBA11361. Next base: position 2,990 of record CATPCK010000377.1, read on the forward strand.
ACGTAAACCAGGAAACGGTCACACTCGAAGTGACAGGCAGCGCCGACAAAATAGAAAAACTGGTCACCCTGTTACAACCCTATGGCATCCGCGAAGTCGCCCGCACCGGCTGCGTGGCTATGACCCGCGGTACCACCGAAATGTACGAATAATACAAGCAGAGGAGCAATCTCAACCATGCCAAACATCTACTACGATTCAGACGCCAACCTCGAACTGATGCAAACGAAACGTATTGCTGTCATCGGCTACGGCAGCCAGGGTCATGCCCATGCCCTCAACATGCACGATAACGGCTGCAATGTAGTCGTAGGTCTCCCCTCTGATAGCAAGAGCCGCGCAAAAGCAGAGGCTGACGGCCTTCAAGTCATGACGACAGCTGCCGCGTCTGAGCAGGCTGATGTCATCATGATCTTGATTCCCGACCAGCATCACCGCGAAGTCTATGAGCGGGATATCCGTCCAGGCCTGGCTCCTGGCAAAATGCTCATGACAGCCCATGGCTTCAGCTTGCACTACTCACAGATCGTCCCGCCCGCTGATATCGACGTGGCGATGGTCGCCCCTAAAAGCCCCGGTCACATGCTGCGCCGCCTCTTCAGCGAGGGTGTGGGGGTCCCTGCCCTCTGGGCTGTTCACCAGGACGCCACTGGCAACGCGGAAGCTTTGACACTAGCCTATGCCCGTGCCATTGGCTGCACCCGCGCGGGAGTGCTTCACACCACCATTGCAGAAGAAACCGAGACCGATCTCTTCGGAGAGCAGGCTGTCCTCTGCGGTGGCATCACCTCCCTTATTCGTGCTGGCTTCGAGACGCTGGTGGAGGCTGGTTACCAGCCAGAAGTAGCCTACTTTGAATGTATGCATGAAATGAAACTCATCGTCGACCTCATGTACCAGGGCGGTATGAGCTATATGCGTTACTCCATTAGCGATACAGCTGAGTACGGCGATTACGTCTCAGGACCACGCATCATCGACGAGCGCGCGCGCAATGAGATGCGTAAGATCCTGCGAGAAATCCAGGATGGAACATTTGCCTCTCGCTGGATACTCGAAAATCAGGCTGGTCGTCCCAGCTTCCAGGCCATGCGCCGCAGCAATGCTCAACACCAGATCGAGCATGTTGGCCGCGACCTGCGCGCGATGATGCCCTGGCTGAACGCTCCAAATAAGAAAACAGAAATTGCTGAGTCAACAAAATAACGTTAGTAACGCTTACCCCTTTCTTTATCTCAAGGAGGAAAAAGGACGTGGAAAACCCTGATGTAATCCGAATTTTTGACACAACATTGCGTGATGGTGAACAGTCACCAGGGGCAACGATGACCACAGAGGAAAAGATTCAGGTTGCCGAGCAGCTCGAACGACTGAATGTGGACATCATTGAGGCTGGCTTCCCGGCTGCCTCACCAGGTGATCTCATAGCGGTCAAAGAGATAGCTCGCCGTGCTCGTGGTGTGGCTATAGCTGGACTTGCCCGCGCGAACACCAGCGATATCGATGCCGCCTGGGAAGCTATACGCGAAGCGGATCGACCTGTGGTCCATGTGTTTATTGCTACCTCTGAAATTCATCTCAAGCATAAACTCAAGATCGATAAAGAAGAGGCACTACACCAGGTTAAAAGCATGGTTGCCTATGCGCGCAACCTCTCTCCCACTGTCGAATTTTCAGCGGAGGATGCCACCCGTAGCGAATGGGACTACCTCTGCCGCGTCTTTGAAGCGGCGATCAGGGCTGGCGCTACAACCATCAATATTCCCGATACCGTGGGCTACACCCTACCGCATGAATACGAGGCGCTTTTCCGTTACCTGCGCGAACGCGTCCCCGGTACTGATGATATAGTCATGAGCGCTCACTGCCACAATGACCTGGGTATGGGCACTGCCAACACACTCGCTGCCATCAAAGCCGGGGCGCGACAGATTGAGGTGACCGTCAACGGCCTCGGTGAGCGCGCGGGTAATACCGCCATGGAAGAAGTCGTTATGGCACTCCGAACCAGGCCAGATGCCTTTGGCAATGTCAATACTCGCATCAGGACGCAAGAGTTTCTACCCACCAGCCAACTGGTGAGCCAACTGACAGGCATCCCTGTCCAGCCCAATAAAGCCGTGGTTGGAGCAAACGCCTTTTCCCATGAAGCAGGTATCCACCAGGATGGTATGCTCAAAAATCGCCTCACCTACGAAATAATGACGCCTCAATCGGTCGGCTGGACTGATACCAAACTGGTGCTTGGTAAACACTCTGGACGCCATGGACTCGATGCCCGTTTACGACAACTGGGCCATAAACTCAACGCCGAAGAGCTGAAAGAGGCCTATCGTCGCTTTGTCTCCATGGCCGATCAAAAGAAATTCATCACCGATTCGGACCTGCTCTATATTATAGAGAGCGGCATGGAAACTCCCGCTGCCATTTGATCTCTCTATAGTGGTGCGCATGGTGTGCGCGCTGCAAGCTGTACACCATGCGCACCACTGTAAAAGCAGTGCGTTTTCCCTAACCTAGGAGCAAACTCTTGACCCAGACGAACACTTCGATATCACAACTAAATGGCCATGAGTCAAAAGCCGAGGCCCCAAAAATACCAGTACTCAGTCTCGAAGAAGGTTATGCCTACTTCGAGGGGAGCGTTGTTCCCATGAGCGAGGCGAAGGTGAGCGTGGCAACCCATGCCCTTCACTATGGTACTGCCTGCTTTGAAGGTATTCGTGGCTACTGGAATGACACTCACCAGCAGCTTTACCTGCTGAAACTACGTGAACACTATGAACGTATGGCCAATTCCTGGAACGTCCTGCGCATGCACCCCAAAGAAACTGTGGACGATTTGTGCCGTATTACCGTCGAGCTTGTACGCAAGCATGGCTATCGCCAGGATGTTTACGTGCGCCCACTAACCTATAAAGCGGCACGCACCATTAAACTCACGCTCAGTTCCCTGGAAGATGCTGTTGCCATCTACACCTTTGCCATGGGCAATTACGTTGATATCGAGGCTGGCCTCAAGGTATGCACCTCCTCCTGGAGGCGTGCCAACAGTAATGCCATGCCCGTCCGCGCCAAGGTCACAGGGGCTTATATCAATAGCTCGCTCGCTGTCGATGACGCGAACGCCGCCGGTTTCGACGAAGCCATCCTGCTCACCCATGATGGTACTGTTTCAGAAGGCAGTTCATGTAATCTCTTCATATTGCGCAATGGCAAACTAGCTACGCCCGCGCTCTCCGAGGATATTCTCGAAGGTGTGACACGCAATACCTTGATTGATCTCATCCATACTGAATTCGGTATGACGGTGGAGGAGAGGCGCATCGACCGCACAGAGCTGTATGCCTCCGAGGAGATCTTCTTGTGTGGAACGGGCGTACAGGTCTCGCCGGTAAGCAGCGTTGATCACCGCCAGGTCGGCAGCGGTAAACCCGGTCCAATCACTATGAAACTTCAAGAGCTCTACCTTGCGGCCTGTCGAGGCGAGAACGAAAAATATCGAGACTGGGTGACGCCGGTCTATTAATTTAAGGAGACTGTATTGTATGCGTTCCGATCAGATCAAACTTGGTTTTGAGCGAGCGCCACACAGGGGATTACTGCGAGCAACCGGTGTGGTTGGAGAACAGGATTTCAACAAACCTTTTATCGCCGTGTGCAACTCCTATGTCGATGTCGTGCCTGGCCATGTTCACCTGCAAGCCTTTGGTAAATTAGTCAAAGAAGCCGTTCGAGCAGCAGGTGGCGTCCCTTTTGAATTTAACACCATTGGTGTAGATGATGGCATCGCCATGGGCCACATCGGCATGAAATATTCGTTGCCCAGCCGTGAATTGATTGCCGACTGTGTGGAGACCATGATCGAGGCGCATCGCTTCGATGGCATGGTCTGTATTCCCAACTGCGACAAAATTGTACCCGGTATGCTCATGGCTGCAATGCGTGTCGATATCCCCACTATATTCGTCAGCGGTGGTCCAATGGCAGCGGGCAAACTGGCCGATGGACGTACCATCGACCTAATCAGTGTCTTTGAGGGTGTAGGTGCCTACCAGGCAGGAAAAATCAATGATCAAGAGTTGCTGGAACTGGAACAGCAAGCCTGTCCCACCTGCGGCTCGTGCTCAGGTATGTTCACCGCTAACTCCATGAACTGCCTGATGGAAGCGCTCGGCCTCGCTCTTCCTGGGAATGGCTCGTTCCTTGCAACGACCGAGGCCCGCAAAGAGCTTGCCCGCGAAGCAGGCCGCACGATCATGCGTTTGATCGAGGCCAATCTGACTCCGAGGCAGATCGTCAGTAGAGAAAGTATTGATAATGCGTTTGCCCTTGATATGGCCATGGGTGGATCCACCAATACTGTACTGCACACCCTCGCGCTGGCGCGGGAAGCGGGCGTGGAGTATTCCTTGGAGCGCATAAACCAGGTGGCTGCGCGTACCCCCCACCTCTGCAAAGTCAGCCCTGCCGGTAAATGGCACATGGAAGACGTTGACCGCGCAGGTGGTATCGGTGCTATCTTGAAAGAACTCTCTCGCAAATCCGGCACGCTCAACCTGGATCGTCCTACTGTCACGCTCAAGACCCTCGGTGAAAATATTGCCGATGCGCAGATCCGGGACCCGGAGGTCATTCTCTCTGTGGAAAACCCCTATAGCGAGCGTGGAGGGCTAGCCATACTCTTTGGCAACCTGGCACCGGATGGCGCCGTAGTAAAAATCGGTGCGGTAGCTCCCGGGATGAAAAAACATTGCGGTCCTGCGCGCATCTACAATTCGCAAGAGGAGGCATGTGCAGGTATCCTGAATGGGCAGATAAAAGAAGGTGATGTCGTTGTCATTCGCTACGAGGGTCCACGTGGTGGCCCAGGAATGCAAGAGATGCTGGCACCGACCGCCAATATAATGGGCATGGGCCTGGGAGATAAGGTTGCCCTCATCACCGATGGCCGATTCTCCGGCGGCACCCGTGGAGCCTGTATCGGTCACGTCTCCCCAGAGGCCGCAGCGGGTGGCCCCATCGCGGCCCTCGTCGATGGGGATATGATAAACATAGATCTCGATGAACGCCGTCTCGATGTCAATCTATCACAGGAAGTCATACAACAACGTCTCAGTGAAGTTCACCATCCAGCGGAACGTATACAGAGTAAATGGTTACGGCGCTATGCGTCCATGGTGACATCAGCCAATACAGGAGCCGTCCTGGCCGACATCTAGCACAACAGTAGATCGTGTTGAATTGGCAACACGAGACATCCC
>CATPCK010000378.1 GCA_955652655.1 uncultured Ktedonobacteraceae bacterium
AGAGCGGAGGCATATTCTCCGAGCAGCGTAGAGAGATCGCCGATAGCCTCGTGCAGCGCGGCAGTATCAGGATGACCCAATGCCAGCGCCACGCGAAAATGGGCCAGCGCCTCCGCATTCGCGTACAGGCTGCGCGCGTACTCTCCGGCCAGGCGAAAATATTCCGCCGCCTGTGACTCATTTCCTGCTAATTGATAATGGTGGGCGATCTGACCGGAGAGCGCATCGACTTTACGAGGGCCACGTGCATGGCTGGCGAGTACATCTGCGATACGGCGATGCAGGAGCCTGCGCCTGGCCAGGCTGGTCTCCTCGTACACCAGGGCACGCAGTTTCTCATGGCTAAAGTCATAGGTTAAAGCGTAATCGCTCGTGCTCTGCTGTACTTCCTCCACCAATCCCTGGTCAATCAGCGCTTCCAGTGCGCTGACCGTTTCTTCTTCGCTGCGCCCGCTTGCTTCGCGTAAGGTATCGTAGTCGAACGACCGCCCGATCACGGCGGCGGTATTGAGCAATTGCCAGCCAATTTCAGTCACCCCGCTGAGGCGAGATTGCAGGAGATCGCGCACACCCCCCGGCAGCGACCAGTCGGCATTCCCACTCCCTGCCGCCAGTTGACCTTTCGCCATGGCATTCAGGTATTCCAGCAGGAAGAAAGGAAGACCCTCAGTCTCGCTATACAAGCGATCAACAAGGTCCGCAGGCAGCTTTGTATCATTTATTAAGACAGAGCGCACCAATTCCCGGACGGAAGCCTGGTCCAGGCGCGTCAATGTGACAATCGTGACTTTACCCGAACGCTGCGCTTCATTCAGCACCTGGTGCAAGCGCGCATCTCTCATTGCCTGCTTGCCTCGCCAGGTAAAGACCAGGCAGATTGGCTGTTCACGCAGTCGCCGCACCATATAGCTCAAAAGCTCAAGAGAGGCGCTATCAGCCCAGTGCACATCATCAAACAAGATAAGGCCCGGCGGTGAATCAGGGTGGCAACACAGCGACAGCAGCACCTGGCTGAGTCCCTCAAAAAAGCGGCTCTGCGCGCCCGGGCCGTCGAGAGGCGGGGGCGCCGGTACATCTGGCTGCTGCAAAACGAGTTCAGGCAACAGGCGCGAAACCTCACTGCGCCATGCTATTGGCAGCTCATCCAGCTGGTGGAGGTCGCCCTTTTGAGCAATAGCGGAGCGGAGCAGCGCGATGATCGGTCCATAGGCGAGATGTGTCTCGCCCTCGTAACAGCGAGCCGTGAGGACGACCGCACCTCTCTCCTGAACACGATTAAGAAATTCTTCGGCCAGGCGCGTCTTGCCGATACCCGCCTCTCCCTCCAGTATGATTATCCGCCCGCTGCTATTGATAGAGCTATAGGCTTCAAGCAGCGTAGATTGCTCCGCCGACCGTCCTACCAGGGGATATTCCGCATTCGCCACGGCAATTTTTGTCGTGGCGAGTGTAGAGAAAGGAGGCGAGTTACGAGGGGGCGTCGCTGTTGTTTCACTATAGGGTTTTCTATCCTCTTTAGCGAGGGCAGGTTTTGGCAATTTTGCGGGAGTAGGGGGCACGCGGTTCTCTTTGATCTCCCGATACAAGCGGGTTGTCGCCTCCAGGGGAGCCACACCCAGCTCCTGCTCAAGCACCTGTACGCACTCGCGATACTGGTGCAAGGCGGCGGTACGCTGGCCATGCCAGGCATACAGCAGCATAAGTTGACGATGGGCAGGTTCGTGCAATCGATCAAGCGATAGCCAGCGGCGCGCATAGGTAATCGCTATGTCGAACTCTTCAACGGCACTGTGACAGTGGACAAGCCGTTCTAACGCACTGGCCAACTCGCGGCGCAGGATATCGGCCTGCAAGAACTGCCAGTCATCAAAAGAGGGACTGTCGCGCAGGCTGAACCCGGCCAGGAAGTCATCGTGGTAGAAGGTCACCGCCCGGCTGAGCGGCACCAGGCAGGCAGTACATACCTCCCCTGCCTGGTGCCCATGCGTGCGGCACTCAGCCAGGTAATGGTTGAAATCGTTGACATCCACCCACAAATTGGCATCTGCAGCCACACCGATCGTTTCCCGACCAATATCCAGGCAAGCGCCGGCAAGAGCCTTATTGAGGGTGGAAAGTGTACGCCGCAGCGCCCCACGAGCATGAGGCTGGTCATATTCTGGCCAGAGCAACGTTGCCAGGGTATCACGCCCATGACGTTGTCCTGTGATCACAAGATACGCAATCAGCGCGACCGCCTTACGAGTATCGATTTCGATAGGGGTGCCATCGCACTCTATGCGAGGCGAACCGAGCAAATACAGAGCCAGGTGGGGCATATTTGTCACCTCCATATGAGTGACAATTATACGCTATTGCGTCCTGTAGCGCAACGATTGAGGGGAGAATGATGGTTTCGTAACAATAGTGTTTCAGAGGGCTTTACTATAGCTACATTCCTATCAATTCCGCCTTTTCCAAAGTATGCTTCGCATTCCTCACCAGCGCTACATCAATCATCCTCCCTTCGAATGCAACCGCGCCCAGTCCTTTCTCCTGTGCCTCGCTATAGAGCGCATCCAGCTTGCGAGCGTAATCGACCTCCTCCTGTGATGGCGCGTAGACCTGGTTAGCGACGTCGATCTGGCCGGGGTGAATGGCCCATTTCCCCACAAAGCCAAGCGTTTTTGAACGCATACATTCCCTGCGATAGCCGTCGAGGTTTTTGTAGTCTGGAAAGGCACCATCGATGGCATCGATGCCTGCAGCTCGCGCGGCAAT
>CATPCK010000379.1 GCA_955652655.1 uncultured Ktedonobacteraceae bacterium
CGTCAAGTCCCCTCTCATGAGAGAAGCACCCGCTCCTATCCGCTGGGTCACCTCCCTGCTCGCACAATCACCTGAGCAAGCCGCCCAAACCGTGGTCTACTACGCTTCTTCTCCTCAAGTACAGGCTATGACTGGCTTGTTTTTCAAGGGCAGGCAGCCCATTGACTCCAGCCCTTACACCAAAGACCGGGCGGTTCAGCAGCAACTCTGGGAGGCAAGCATGGCACTCGCACCTCTGGAGTTGGACGCAGGATGACGAGTTGAGTTATCGCCTCATTGCCATCAAACTCATGTACTGTTGCTTATCATGGACGTTCTCTATACAGTTGGTCTCGTTGTACGACGATACAGCGTTGCAACAACAATTGCGGCCACTAGTGCAATGACGGAGCTGATAGCGCAAGCCGCCACCAAGCCATCAGTAAATGCCTGGCGGGCCGCCGGGCCAATGGAGGCTGACAAGTGACCGACCGCTTTCAGTGTACTGCCTAGATTATTCTGGGCTGGCCCTGTCAACTGGGCATGAACTTCTGGTGTCAGGTAGGCGGAAAGCCCATGACGGTAGATTGCTGTGCCCACGCTGCCAAGGATAGCCACCCGAGCGCTCCTCCAAATTCTGTGCCCGTTTGCCCTATCCCAGCTGCCGCTCCAGCTCTCTGGGGAGGGGCGGCGCTTACAATCAGGTCAACGGCCAGGGTCACCACCGGCGCTAAACCAAGAGAATACAGGGCAAGTCCTGACGCCAGCGTCCCTAGACCATATGTGGGGGCCAGGGCGAGTAGGCCAAATCCAAGAGCGGCGAGTATAAATCCACCCCCACCACATACGTCAGCCGGAAATGCCGTAGGTGCATGGGGGTCATAAGTGAACCAATAACAAAGCTTACTCCAGAGGGAACCATCCATAAGCCAGCCTGCAGGGGGCTCATACTGAGGACCGATCCTTCCCTCCCATCCATTCTCTGGCTTCTCTGGCTACTTCACAGAAATTCGACGAAAAGATTGATCGGCCCTCGGGAGATAGTCCGCTATCCAGGTACAAAGCATTAAGGCTTGACATATGGATAGTTTAGCACTAAACTTACTTTAAGTTTAGTGCTAAACTATCCGGAAAGTACAAAGAAAAGAGGTCACAATAGATGCTTCGCCCATCGGTTCTTGCATGGTTACGGCTCTACCGCGTCGTCCAGAAAATTGATCGCGCGCAGAGCGCGTATCTCCGATCCTGGGACCTGAATACGGCCCAGTTTGATGTCCTGGCACATGTAGGAGCACATAAAGGAATCACCCAGCAGGAGCTGGCGGATAGCCTCCTGGTCACGAAAGGCAACATTTCCCAGTTGCTCGACCGCATGGAGAAACTCGATCTGCTCAGGCGTTGTCAGGAGAAGCGGAACAATACCCTGGTGCTCACAGAAAAAGGACAGGAACTCTATGAGCGCGTTGTCCCGACCACTGAGAAGCTGATCGAGGAGCAATTTACGGTGCTCTCCGTTTCCGAGATTGCTGATCTGCTGGGCCTCGCGCGGAAACTCGATCAAGCGCTTCGCTAACCCTTTTTTTGCAAATAAGTTTAGTGCTAAACTTTGTTAAATCGTGTTGATACGTTGGATTTGATACCCTTAAAAGGAGTAGGAACATGCAATTAGAAGGTCTTCACCATGTCACCGCCATTACAGGTGACGCTTCCTTAAATGTCGCTTTTTATACGCAGGTGCTTGGTCTTCACCTGGTCAAGAAAACTGTGAACCAGGATGATGTCTCAGCCTATCATCTCTTCTATGGCGATGATACTGGCAACCCCGGCACCGAATTGACGTTTTTTGACTGGCCCATGGCTGGTCCTCAGCACTCTGGCGCCGGTTCCATCTCTGCCATTGCCTTAGGTGTACATGGTCGTGAAGCCCTGGAGTGGTGGGTGCAGCGCTTCGAGAGCTTCAAGGTGCCCCATGAAGGCATTCAGGCGCGTGGTGATAATCAAAAAGCGGTGGTAGCGTTTCGCGACCCCGAGGGACAGCGCCTGGAATTGGTCGATGATGAGGGACGGTTGAAGGGTCTCCCCTGGAAAGGGAGTCCTGTTCCTGCTGCGATGGCAATTCATGGCCTGTACGCGGTGCGACTCATTGCAAAATCACTTGACCCAACAGCTAGATTGTTAACCGAGACGCTCGGCTTCCGCCAAAGCGGGACCTATCAGTCCGAACAACACAGCACGGTCTATGTCTTTGAAGTGGGGACAGGAGGGCCCGGTGCCGAGGTTCACCTGGACGTGCGCCCTGAGGTATCCTTTGGTCGTCCAGGTATCGGAGGCGTTCATCACGTCGCATTTCGCACTCCCAACGATGAGGAACAATTGCAATGGAGACAGCAGATCTCCAGGAAGATCAGCTCGGTGACGCCTGTCATCGACCGGTTCTACTTCCACTCGGTCTACTTTCGCGAGCCAGGAGGAGTGCTTTTCGAGATTGCTACCGATGGCCCAGGTTTCGCGACCGATGAAGATCCAGCACATCTGGGTGAGCGGTTGGCCCTTCCGCCCTTCCTGGAGCCACACCGGCAAGAGATCGAAGAGAATCTGCGACCCATTGTTCCATTTCACCTTGCCGCTTTGAGTTAATAAGACAGTATGTGGTATCTTGATTGCAATGGCTGGTCTGTTTGGTTGGTTTGCCATACAAGGGCCAGCAACTGTGCAACTATAGTTTCATCTTCCGAATGAAACGGGGCACATCTTGAGCAGTATTCTGGTAGGCAAGCTGTCTTAAAAACGAGCGCAGGTGAAAACTTTCGCTCTCTCGAAAAAAGAAGGGTTGGTAAGAGATGAACCAGTTGCCCGATTGGATGTATCATGCAATTGAAGAGTCGTTTACCTGTCAATTTGCCAGTACAACGGCCCGTGATATTACGGTGGCCCTGCCGGTCTTTCTCAATCATTTTGATCCCGACACGGGAACGCTGATTTTCTCTTCTCCTGCTGCGATGAAACGCGTGGAGAATGTGCGCCAGCGCCCCAAGGTAGCAATCCTGTTCTCGCCGGTTGGCATTGGGCCAGGTGAGCCGCAACATGTGCTATTGGTGCAAGGA
>CATPCK010000380.1 GCA_955652655.1 uncultured Ktedonobacteraceae bacterium
CTTCCAACCTGATAACCTCCCCATTGAGCATCTCGTTCTCAACGATATGTTTCGCCAGCGCGGCATACTCATCGGGGCGACCCAGTCGGGATGGGAACGGCACCTGCTCAGCCAGCGAATTACGCACCGCCTCCGACGCACCTGCCAGCATAGGAGTATCAAAAGTACCGGGGGCAATTGTCATGACGCGAATACCAAAACGCGCCAGTTCTCGTGCTATCGGCAAAGTCATGCTCACCACCCCCCCTTTTGAGGCAGAATAGGCCGCCTGACCAACCTGACCATCAAAAGCCGCCACCGAGGCTGTGTTAATGATAACTCCTCGCTCTCCGCCTTCGGTTGGTTCATTGGTAGACATAGCCGCTGCAGCCAGCCTGATAGCATTGAAAGTGCCTATCAGGTTCACCTGGATAACCTTTGTGAAAGAGGCCAGGCTGTGCGGTCCATTCTTGCCCAAAACTCTTTCAGCAATACCGATACCTGCGCAGTTAATCGTTACGTGCAGACCACCAAAGGTCTCAACCGCTGCCCTTACAGCAGCTTGTGTCGATTCTTCCTCGACCACGTTGGTCTTCACGTACAATGCTGAATTTCCCAGTTCCTTCGCCAGCGCGGTTCCTCCCTCGTCATTCAAATCAGCAATGACCACCCTGGCACCGGCCTGGCTAAACAACCTCACACACGCTGCCCCCAGGCCCGAAGCTCCACCCGTTACCAGAACACCCTTATTCCCAAGTTGCATACATGTCCCCTTTCTTCCATTGAAGATCGCTACGAAATACAATTCTTTAAGAACTATACCTTCTCTAAGAAAAAATGTCACGTATACAGTAGGGGCCGATTCACCGCGCACACCGCCGATTGATCGGCCCCCCACCTTTCTTCCCCTCGCGCGCCTCCACTTTTTTTCATCCACCCAACAGAATACGCTATAATCAAACCATAGCGAACCCAAAATGAGGAGGAGGCATCACAGCAATGCTGGCAATTACAAATGGCACTATTATTGACGGTCGCGGTGGCGACCCGCGTCCAGCAATGACGCTGCTCATTGAAGATGAGCGCATCACAGCGCTTGGTCGCCACGATGAGGTAGCGATCCCCCGTGGCACGCAGGTGATTGACGCGCTGGGTGGCAGTATTTTACCCGGCCTGATTGACACGCATGTCCACTTCGTGTTGGAATATCCCGATATACTGCGCGGCCTGCTCACCCCACCCTCGTTGCGTCTACTCCAGGCCATTCCACGCATGCAAGCCACGCTGGATGCTGGAGTCACGACCGTGCGTGATGCCGGGGGAGCACCGGCAGGGCTAAAGATGGCGGTTGAGCAGGGTATCATCGCAGGTCCACGCATGCAGGTCGCCATCAGCTTGATTTCACAGACGGGCGGACACGGCGACGGTTTCTACCCTTGTTGTGCCGATATCGGCTTCTTTGGTATCAGCTTTACTGACGTCCCTAATGGTGTGGCCGATGGCATAGACGAGGTTCGTAAAGCTGTACGCGAGATCCTGCGGGCCGGTGCCGACTGGATTAAACTGGCAACAACGGGCGGTGTCCTCTCCACCTCTGATGCTCCAACCTCGTCACAACTCACCGTCGAAGAGATCGCCACGGCAGTCTACGAGGCAGCCGCTCAGGAGAAACGCTGTATGGCACATGCCCAGGGCACGCAGGGCATCAAGAATGCCTTGCAGGCTGGCGTTGCCTCCATTGAGCACGGCTTTTACCTGACCGGTGAACTGATTGATATGATGCTGAGCCAGGGAACCTATCTCGTCCCAACGTTAATCGCTCCGCTTTCAGTAGTCCAATTTTCACAAGCGCATCCCGACCTCCTCCCCCCTATGATGGCCACAAAAGCTGTAAGCGTGATTGAGGCACATCAAAAAAGTTTCCGTATGGCCGTTGAAGCCGGAGTAAAAATTGCCATGGGTACAGATTCTGGTGTTGGTCGCCATGGAGAAAACGGCAAAGAGTTACAGTTAATGGTCGAAAATGGTATGACCTCTATGCAGGCCATCCAGGCCAGCACATCTCAGGCCGCCCAACTTCTGCATCTAGAGGCTACACTCGGCACGCTTGAAGTCGGTAAACTTGCTGATGTGATTATAGTAAATGGCGATGTGCTGAACGACATTGGCAAGATAGCCGATCCCGCTAATATTCAACTGGTGCTCAAAGCCGGTCGAGCAGCAAAGAACCTGCTCGAAGTACCTAGGATTGGAGGCGCTCCAGAACAGAAGGGATCTTATTGAAATCCTCCTCCAGGGTGCTGCGCATTTCTGGACTGCGGAGCGACGCCGCTGGATGATACAAAGGAAAGACATGAATGGGCCTTCCTTGCCAGTTCACCGTGTGCAGCGTCCCATGTACCTGTGTAATTTTGTCCGTTGGTAAAAACTTCGCCAGAGAAAATCGTCCCAGGGTTACAATCAGCAACGGCTGAATGATAGCAATCTCTTCATTGACATACGGCAAAAATGCCGCAATTTCAGCAGATGTGGGTGGCCGGTTATTCGGGGGACGAAAACGGACAATATTGGAGATATATACATCTGCTCGCTGCATACCAATGTGTTCGAGCAGGGTATTTAATAATTTTCCTGCCCGTCCTACAAATGGCCTTCCCTGTTTGTCTTCTGATTGACCTGGCGCCTCACCAAGAAAGTAAATCGTTGCGTCCGGATTGCCCTCTCCAAAAACTAATTGTGTCGCCTCAGCGCGAAGCGGAAGGCTCATATCTTGCTCCATACGATCGCGAAGCTGTTTCAGTTGATCCTCTTTCGTCGTCATCAGAACGTACCTTGCTCTTCCTTCAATTTTCGCACAATGGTACCATACCAACGGCATCCGATACAATCTCCCGTCTCCTTTTTGTGCGGTCGCATCTTTGGGCATCTCGTAACGCTTGCTGTAACGAATGTAAGACAAGTATGTGGTAAGATAGGACGGAGAAAGGCTCAAAACGACACCCTGGTCGTTCCGCTCTTCTTCGCGTAGCAGTACAGGCGTGCACATTGAACGGGAACAGAATAGAACGATGAACTCGCATCATGCACCGGCTAGCAATTTGAGCCGTGAACCACACAGTAGAGCGAACACGCGCATTCATGAGCGCTGGCTCCTGGTGGCACGACTCTCGTTGCTCGCCATCACCGTCCTGAATCTGCTAATCTACGTCATCGGTACCCCGGTCTACTTTGCCCAGCTCAACCTCTCCCACCATGACTGTTTTGTAGATTGCCTTACCCCGGCCAACCTCCAATCGCTCCATACGCTGGGCATCTCGATCACTACCTACGCTATCTACTGGGTGGTGGTCAATGTCTTGTTTGCCCTGGTGTACTTCGCGGTAGCTGCGCTCATCTTCTGGCGCAAGTCTGATGACCGCATGGCCTGGCTGGCCTCTCTCTCCCTCGTGGCTTTCGGGGCCTCTTTCCCAAGCATCCCTTATGCGCTGGCAACCGCCCATCCTGTCTGGTGGTTGCCGGTCACCCTGGTGGGTGAAGATGTGCTCGGCTTCCCATCCCTCATTGTCTTCTTCTTTCTCTTTCCCACTGGACGCTTTGTACCCCGCTGGACGCGCTGGGTGGCCATCGGGTTTGCTGTCTTGTTTGTGCCTGTCGCCTTCTTCCCATACGCACTCTCCAACTTCTCGATCTGGCCCGGTCTGCTCTTTGTTCTGGTGCCACTTGTAGTGTTTGGCTCGCTGGTGTTCGCGCAGGTCTACCGCTATCGGCGCGTCTCAACGCCTGTGGAACGTCAGCAGACCAAATGGGTCGTCTTTGGCGCGGCAATCGCGCTGCTGGGATTTCTGCTGCTGGGATATCTCTTGCCAACATTTCTGAAGTTGTTCATCCCTTTGCAGAGCATTGGTCTGCTCCCCTCTGTCATCCTGGTCACGAGCATCTACCTGCTTCTCCTGCTGATCCCGCTCTCAATTGCTATTGCCCTTCTGCGCTATCGGCTCTGGGATGTGGATGTACTCATCAACAAGACCCTCGTCTATGGCCTGCTGACGAGCACATTGGTAGCCGTGTATGCCGTCTGCATCGTTGGGTTGGAAGCGCTCTTGCGAGGGCTCTTCAATCAGACCTCTGAGATAGCTATTGTCATCTCCACCCTCGTCATTGCTGCCCTTTTCCAACCACTGCGCAAGCGCATCCAGGCAATCATTGATCGCCGCTTCTTCCGGCGCAAGTATGATGCCGCTCGTACGCTCGCAGCTTTCAGCGCCACGCTGCGCAATGAAGTGAACCTGAACCAATTGAGTGATCAGTTAGTGGCAGTCGTTCACGAGACGATGCAACCGGCACATATTTCGCTCTGGTTACGC
>CATPCK010000381.1 GCA_955652655.1 uncultured Ktedonobacteraceae bacterium
GAGTATTCCGCTTGAAGATGGATAACAACCCATACCCTTTTCAACCATCCTGTGGACCAAATTCCTTCTAACAACTTTTTTTTAACCTGGCTAAAAGAATAATCCGCTTGAGAGCAGGCTTCCTCAGATAGATTAGTGTTTACTCCTCCAGCCCATTCGACAAGATACAATTTATCTGCTTTTGGTAATAATGTTAGTCTCTTAAAAAGATTCCGGAACATATTGTTTGGATTTTCATTATCAATGTTTATAAACGGCATTTCCGGTTCACCATGGCTATGGTTATGTCCTCTCCTATCTTGCTCACACCAGTCATGTGTATGATGAAATCCGCCTCTATTATCATCCAGACGAAGACTTTCAAGTAAAAATTGTGCATCAGAAACAATTTCACTTTCTAGAGGTATTTCATGTAACGAAAGCCACGATCTTAAATAATTTGAGGCTGTTGTTTTGCCCGTTGCATTAGATCCAGTAATGATAATAAGATCACAGCCATTTTTCATTGTAGTATCCTTTTATTCCTTATAATGCACTTCCTATTCCAAAATCACTTTCATAGAGGTATTTCCTGATTTATTGGAATCTCACGATCATTATAATTGCCCGACCAAAGATAAAGTTGAAATTATAGAAGTTTAGGAAAAATGGCTAAATCATCGTCGTCTAATACGCTTCTTGGTTAAGATTTCTTAATGTACTGAGTAGATGTTGATAACGTTGTAGTTGTGTTGCCAACTAGCTGAGTCCTAGTCATAAATAGGAAGCCGCGCTGAGGAGTAGCCCCAGCGAGGTCAATTGGAGCATTAAGGGCAAGAATCTTTGCTCGACGTAGTCTGGGCTAGGACTGCGCTTGCTTCATCTTGCTCAGGAACACTTAAACCACCTATCGCACTGCTGGCCCTATCAACCTGCATGAAATTGGGAGGGCACAAGCATTGGATTTTGTTGGCGAATGAAAGAACGAGTGCAACGCGGCGGCATTAAACCGACCAGGGCAATCCCTTGTGGTCAATACATTTCAATTAAGCCCAATAGGCTCATCATTATCGTGTCGGTAAGAGGCCAATTTGACCTCAAAAAAAGACGCACTTTTCACAACGATTGCTGTGTTTAAAGAGCTTAATTGAAATGTATTGTATGGATTACCCACGTCGTCAGTGGGTCAAGGCAACCACATCGTGTACCAAGCGAGCTGAGAAAACGCGCTTCAAACACCGCACGCTTGCGCGACGATGTCCTGGCACTCACCACCCGACGATGTGGGTAATCCATACATGTATTGTCCCTTGTGGTCGCCCTCCGGTGGCTTCAATCCTCCCGTAAAATGTAGCCCTTTCCTCTAATGGCAATAAGATAGCGTGGGTTGTCAGGATCAAGTTCGATCTTCTCTCGTATCCGTTCGATAATCTTCTGAAGCGCGCTGTTTGTTGGCTCATTGCTTTGCCAGACTGCCCACTTGATATCTTCCCTGGGACATAACTCTCCTCTATGGGCTTTCAGGTAATCATAGACCTTTTTTTCCTGATGGGTTAGACCTGGTATATCTCTTTGCCTGCCAGCAAGGTCTTGAGATAGTACCGTGGTTGAGGCAGAAGCGGGTTCTTGCTTCAAGACAAACCGCCGCATTGCTTCAGAGAATACATGCCAGACCTCTTTATATTCGATGAGATCACGCCGTTCGAGGTCAAACAATATTTTCTGCTTCTCATAGGCTTCCAGTTTTGGCAGTATGAGTGCTTCTTTTGTGCCAGTAGGTCCCTTTGCTATATCCAGTAATGCTCGTTGATGGAGTGAAAGGGACGGCGCTGCTTCCTGTTGTTTGTCTGTACCCCTGAGCTCACTCCGTAGTTCTGGTCTGGCAAGACCTTGCCAAAGTTGCATGCAAATTGGTCCGGCAGAGTTATCAATGCTGTAGTCAAGATACGTTTCATCATCGAGGCTTTGTTTACCAGCGAGCATTCGGCTCTCTTGTAATCGGTACTCAAACATAGAGGCGCAAGCGATGCGCAATAATGCCGGGTGCCGCCCGGCCATTTTTCTAATATACTCGACATCACTCAGCTTCCAGGCACTATTATCTATCCTGACTTTATCACAAGCTCTGTTTAGAAAGCGGTCCACATCCTCAATTGTAGGCAAATTCAGGTAAATGGGATCTCCAAAAAGATTCCATAACGGCGAGGGAGTTGACCAGTTCGAAGGATGATAGTACAAGTACAGGAGATCACGACTGGCAACAACATAGGTGCAGACCCTTGCCATTGAGCGCAACCATTCACTATCTCGTAACGGAAGACGCGCTACACCCTCAAAATTGTCTAAGACAAAGGCGATTTTGCATGAGTGATTCTGGACAAGGTCTTCCAGCTCCCACCTGATCTCTAAAGCTGTATCAATGTATTCCTGATCTACATCTGCATGCGCCTTCGGTTTTGTTAGACGAGGTGATTTACCTCCCTGGAGTTTTTCCCATGCTGCATTATAGAGGTCCCACCAGAATCGAGCTGAGGCTAGATTTTTCATATCCGCGACTTCATCGCCATAGCCAGCACAATTGAGATAAACAAAAACAAACTTCTCCTTTAACTGCATCAATGAGCCGTTCAGTTCTGGATGCTCAACTACTAGCATTTCCTGCGCATTGCTAAGATACTGCAGCAGCGTGGTCTTGCCAAAGGTATCCTCACCAATGATGGCGCAGCATCGGGCCGCTTCGCTAAGCAGATAGCGACTAATGGCCACCAATTCTTTATGCCTGCCCCAGAACTCTGTTTCACTAAATGGATTATGAGAGGGTAAAGATAATTGTAATTCATTCATAGCCAGGACGCCTCCTTCAGTGCTGTATTGAGTGAATAATGCTGGTGCAACCAGCGGGCAAATAGACCAACCTTGACTGAATAGTTCGCCTGATAATGATGATTGAGCACCCCCAGCTCCGACAAATCATTGAGCGATTGGACAAGGTCATGTTCTGACACTGCGGCGCCTATGGCATTGACCAAACGATCATATTCAACGACGTGAGTTGCGTTCCCTAGCTGAGCAAGAGCGCTCAAGATCAGTTTATTTCTCTGTGTGCTTGTTGTATCATGCCCTTCCCAGAAATGTTGAAAACGACTGGCATCAGCAATTGTCAGCCATTCACGTATACGCTGTGAAACTACATCTGAGGTAAGTACCGATCTGTCTTCTTGAGCGTAGTCATAGAGAATTGAGCAGAGCAACTGGAGATAATAAGGATGACCAGCAGTGTAGCTCAACAGCAGCGTAATGGCATTGTCGGTAATACTCCCAACTTTTGACAGGCCATCCTTAATAAGCTGACGCGCGGCCCTTGACTCCAGGCAACCGAGCTTCTCAGGATGGGCAATGTTGAACAAAGAAGCAATATCACTCTGATCCTTCAAATAGCTCAATAGCCCGCCTCCACTCAAAATCAGGTGAATACCTTGCCCATGCTGTGAATGACTACGCAAGCGGTTAAAGATAGCGCTGCGAGTAGCCCCTTCCTCTCGCAGGCTGTTCAGACATTGAAATTCATCCAATATGAGGACAAGCGGAAAGCTCTTAGTGATTTCCTCAATACGATTCATAAATGTATCAAAATATGCAAGTGGATCTTTTCTCAAACGATTGTGAGCGGGAACCGTAATCTCTTGTGGCGTATCTACAGCATTGTCCTTGAACACCTGGGAAATCCTATCCATCAGTCGGTGTAAAAACATCGCTGTGCTAGCATCTTTCAATCCCTGCAGATCAATATAGATTGGAAGGTATATACCTGCCGCTTGTTCTTTCAGGCGTAAGACAAACGATGTTTTTCCAATGCGACGCTGCCCCCAGAGCAGGATAGCTACGTTCTGTGTCTTGTTACGAAGGAACCCCAGGACACGCTCTCTTTCCACTTCTCTACCATAGAAACGTGAACCTTCCGCTATGCCAGAGCCATAAGGATTGGGATAACGCAATTCCCCGGTTATACCAGTAGTAGCCGGAGTAAACTGATGAGTGGCGATCGATAACTTCGATGACACGGATGGCAGTGTAGGAGCAGCCAGAAGCGGAGTCTGAATCAATTCAACAGTGTTGACAGAAGGTACCCCTTCCAGCGCCTTCAGGATACGGTCACGTTGGGCCGATGTTGTCCTCCCAAGATACACATGGACATCCGCCATCACTCCATCAGAACGCCTGGCAGCATGGAATATCGGCATATCGAGAGGGGACATGGTAACGATTTCGCAGATATCCCTTGCCAGGCCAGGGCGATTGAGCGCTTCTATGATAATGACACAATCTGGCTCGGTTTTCACCGTCTTCCATTTGACCTGGATAAGCTGCAATTTTTCCGAAATTTGCGGGCAATCTCGTCTATGAATGGCAATAACATCGTCATGCCGCCGATATCCAACTATATCGTCACCCCGTACGGGAACACAACAGCGCGCAAACGTTCTTGGAAGTCGCTCGAATTCAGGGGAAAGCGCCTGAACACTCACAAGTGGCTCTCCATGGTACGGTGTGCGCACTGACTTCAAGTGCATCGACTTTAGACTGGTAACTAATTTAGAAGGCTGGTTTCGCTCCACGCCTAGAGCAACCAGCAAGTCATCTACATCGCGCAAGCGTTCTCTTTGTGCCAGCTTGCTTAGCAGTTGAAAGACAAGAGGATCAGAGGTATCCAGTCCTAATGCCTGTAATTCCCTATCTAGCAACGCACGGCCACGCTCCACCATTTCATCTCGCCGGTGGATAGACAGCCAATGTCGAATGCGACTGATAGCTTGAGGTGTCTTAACATGCCACAACCATTCTAATTTCGGACCACACTCTGATCCACCCCTGATGATTTCCACCTGGTCATCTAACTGCAATGGCTGATACAGGTCTCCTCGAGCTCCATTCACCAGCACATCAACACAATGATGCCCTACGTCAGTGTGAATGCTATAAGCGAAATCAAGGGGAGTTGCCCCTGGCGGTAAGGACCTCATTTCGCCTTTCGGTGTAAAGACCTGTATCTCCCCATCCGCAGGTTTTTTATGTACCAATAAGTGCGGCATGAACTCTTCGGTGATTCCCCACCAGTGAGCGGAAATGCCATATTCCACGACCATGTCCATCGTCGTAGTGCGAATGGCAATACGCAGCAGATTCCCAGAGATATGCTTTACCTGGGTGTGCAAAGATTGATACCCATTCTCTTGACGATTGGCTATCTGGTCGCGCACCTGTCCATCTACAGGAAGATAGCGCTTGTGAAGCAAACCAAGCGCATGATAGCAGTCCATCTCCTCTTGAGTCAGAACAATAAATGAACCTACATCTACCATTCTTAACGAGGTGGGATCAAGATGGCTCAATTTGCCAGGCTTGAGGTCTTGCCAGATAGAATAGAGCGAAGCAGGTCGCCAGATGGTTTTACTTCCAGGTAATAGCTCATTGAGCACCTGTTGCAATTCCTCTACTACCTCCGCTATCTCTTGCTGAAAGCCAGGATCTACACTTCGTTGTTGAAGCAGTTGATAGGAGATCGGATCGTTAATCTGAAAACAATAGTCCTCTACCTGACACTTAACCTTACCCATACCTAGCCGTCCAACTAAAGGTGCTAGTAAGTGCAGGCCAGCACTGGCGATTTGCACCTGATAAGAGCGCGTGAGAACCGAACAGGTTTGTAGATTGTGTAAGCGATCAGCAATCTTCACAAGCACTGCATCACTCGACTGGTGAAGATATGCCGCTATGCCCTGCCAAAAATCGTTTGTGTCAGCCTGATGATAAAAATCGCTACCCTCTACATGTCTAATGAAGCTATTTAATGCAACCACTACATCGAGTAGATGAGCAATGTCTGTTCCAAGTTCGACGTGTACCCTTTCCAACAACGCCTCTTTTGAAGAGTACCCTCGTGAATACTGCGGATTGAGCAGGTCATGCAGCAGGCCAACCGTCACTACTTGAACCGGAGCATGCCACTCAGCAAGAATAGCGGCTACAGCTAGAGGATGATGTAGATATGGCTGCCCATCGATGCGTTGTACGCCTTCATGCGCCTTCGCGGCTATCTCAAATGCCGCTGCGAGGACTGTTTCGGCTTCATGCTGATCACTATAGTATCCTACAGCCTGAATGAGCCGCTGGAGTTCTTGAGCTTGTTGCTCTTTGTTCATAGCTGTCCACCTGGTAGGCCTTATAAAGCTATTATAGCTCTATCACTTCTTTTCACGAAAGTACTACAGACTCTCTA
>CATPCK010000382.1 GCA_955652655.1 uncultured Ktedonobacteraceae bacterium
AATTCTTTCATGGCGTACAGGACGTTAAGCGTCCCATTAACGTTGTTTGTTTGGGTGAAAACGGCATGCTTGCGATCAATCATGGAATAGGGGGCGGAACGCTGTTCGGCAAAGTGAACGACGGCCTCCGGTTGAAATGTTCGAAAAACTGTGGCAAGCGCTTCATAGTCCATCGTATCGCCAATACAGAGCTGGATCTGCCGTCCAGAGATTTCTTTCCAGGTGACGATACGTTCATGTACCGTGAAGATGGGAAGTAAGCTATGGAAGCCGCGTTCAAGGTCGAAGTGTCTGCGCATTAAATTGTCGAAGATGGTGACATCATGCCCTTTGCCGGAAAGGTAGAGTGATTGGGGCCAGCCGAGGTAGCCGTCGCCTCCAAGTATGAGAATACGCATAGTTCCTCCAGAAGAAAAAATTGTTGTTCAAGCTGCCGCAGCTTGTGAATTGGTGTGCATGCCCCCAATGTTCGAGGTTGATTCTATAGTATCATACCGATTCTGAACAGTCATAGGGCATGAATACCCTTAGAAAGGGGCTTCACGGCCCTGAGATGCAGGAAACGCTGTCATTATAGCCTTTAACTATGAGATAAGTGTATGTAAAATGTAAAATAAGTGTGAGGGCATTATTGTAATGATCATTGCTCTACGCAGGAAACTCGATGTGGCATGTAGATGCTTCGGTACTTTAAGTGACTCACAGTTTAGCGGCAAGGGCTTAGCGCGTAGTTTATTGCTGACAGTGTTAGCCGGTCTGAAGATATTGGGAGCACAGTTTCGCTGGCAGTACATCGATAGCCTGGCTTTGCTTGGGCTTCAAATGGCAAGCCATATAAGGCGGAGAAAGCAATAAAACTGATGCTACATAAATAGAGGTATCGAGCGTTTATGAAGTGGATGAACGACATTCTCGCAAGGAGATACCGCAATGGACTTATTAAACAATGTAAATACTATCGTATCTCTTATTGCCGGGTTAATTGCTATTGGGACTGCTATAGCGTCAGTTTTCGCGAAATGGAGCACTGTTCAGCGCACTATTGCGAATCCATCTACCCCGGTTGAAGTACGCTTGCGCCTGGAAGATCAATGGAGTGGGTCGGCCCTCGCGGCGAAGATTATCAGTGGCATCATCAGAGCGGGCCTCGTAGCTGTCTTCTCTACTATTGTGGTCACATTTATGATCAACTTTTTTCTAGCTTTCCAAACCTTTCTCCATGATATGGACAAATTTGTGAGGGCATCAAATAATGGTTCGCAAGCATTGGATATCTTTTCGCACATGCTCTCGGTCATGGGGCAAATCTTCACGTTCTCCAATCCATTGTCACTCACGATAGGAGTGATTGTTGGGTTATTGTTGGGAATTCTGGCCGGTTTATCTACTGGGAACAGGCACATGCCGGGGCGAATATACACTACGTATGGTCCTCCGTACGGAATACCATATCGTTAATGAAGAACTTCTTAGCGAACACATTGAAACCTGGTAAGTTCGCTTCCTCTTTTACCGCGCCTGTTGAGTTGGGCGAATGAGCATTTCGTTTACCCGACGAAGCTCCGGTGACCAGGGCAACTTTTCCACGTAATGTATCTGCCATAGAGGTTATACTCCTTTTGCTATTAAGAATGGTGTTTCGTCGATAACACGTCCAACAGGCCAAAATTGATACCTGGTCGTGTGTGAAATTATCAAAAGTGCAGCAATACCTACCTGACAACAGGAGCACTTAAAAAGTAATCGCCAAAAAAAGGTGGGCGGTTTCGTCTTTCTTGTAAATGGATGATTTTGCATAATACGGTAGCGTTAAGCAAAACGTTACTGCAACAACAAAGAATACTTGTTACATCGTACAAGGAGGATTAACCATGGCAGAAGCAAATGTATTCGAGATGACAGGAGATGGCGTCCAGATTTCCTACTCTGCACGCGGTCCATTCATTG
The DNA here is from genome assembly GCA_955652655.1 of uncultured Ktedonobacteraceae bacterium. Classification (GTDB taxonomy): domain Bacteria; phylum Chloroflexota; class Ktedonobacteria; order Ktedonobacterales; family Ktedonobacteraceae; genus UBA11361. The sequence goes on from CATPCK010000382.1 coordinate 1,948, forward strand.
ATCAACCAGGACTCAAACCGACGCTCACTTACCAGGATCAAGATCAGAACCTTACCTTTTCTGGAGACCAGCTTCGCGCGCAACAGAGCGAGATGGGGACTCTCGTCTCCGTAACGTTGAAAACCTCTGTCGATGCTGGGGCGACCATTTTGACCTTGCTGGTACCGACTGTTATTGTGGAGGAAGTGATGGCCGATCAACCTTTTGAGACGTATGCAATCGTCACGCAAACCTTCGGCATATTGCCAGGAGTGGGTGCCCGGCAGGTCTATGATGTGCTGGAGCTTGATGGAGTGGCGCGCCTTATTCCCCTTCTTTGATACCATTTGAGCATTATGTATTGGACCATTGTCGTCGTTTTGGCTGCTCTTTTGCAAAACGGGGGCAATGGTCAAGAGCATGTTCATACCACTCATACCATCATAGTAGTCCGTCAAGCTTCAATTGACGCAGCAATAGGTTTCAATGTACCCCATGTCTGGGACCGGACGCATCGGCTCTAGCAGGGACTTTGGATAGCAGTGACTGACCACTACCCTAAAAACTCTTCAACCGCATCCCGCTGAAAACTCCCTATTCTCCCGGCCATCAACCCATCCAACTCAGGAGCCGCTCGACCAATCAACTGCTCGGCTACCGCTCGTCCAACGGCTGGCGCGAGAGCAAAACCATGGCCGGAGAAGCCGACAGCGACCATCAATCCGTCCAAAGCAACGATGGGACCAATGAAGGGCAAACCATCAAGGCTCTCCGCCTCCAGGCCGCACCACGCCCGTGCAATGCGCTGCTGTCCCACTGCCGGCAGCAGTTCACAGGCTGTTTGCCAGTTACCCTTTACGCTGTCCTCGCGCAGCGTATAAGAACGCCGATCAGTGGTGGGATCGCCCGGCCAGCCGCCTCCGATCAGGAACGAGCCATCGTTCACTTGTTTGAGAGAAAGCGCGCGGTTGACCGCGCTTAGAACCGGATGCAGCACCTGTTGTGGCACTGGCGTCGAAAGGACCATTTGCAACGCGGCCGTTTTGATTGGCAGGCGCAGCCCAACGGTCCTGGCCAGCTCATCGCTCCATGCCCCTGCCGCGAGCACAACCTGCTCAGCCTGTACCTCTCCACGCCAGGTGCGTGCTCCTATGACGCGCTCGCCCTCTGCCAGTAATGCCAGTACAGCGGTCCCCTTCCAGTAGGTTGCACCCAGGCGCTGAGCTGCCGCGGCGAAGGCGCGTGTTGTGAGTGCCGGATCGGCCTGTCCATCGCTGGGGCTGTAACTGCCCGCCACGACGCCAGCGTGGAGACCCGGCACAAGCGCAGTCAGTTCCTGGCGGTCCACCAGCCTCACATCAGTAAAGCCGAGATTCTGCTGCTCTCGTATGAACGTAACAAGCTGCTCGGCCTCCGCATCCGTTTCGGCCAGCAACAGGTTTCCTCCTCTGCGATACTGTACACCAGCTGCGAGCTCCTCTTCCAGCGTTCCCCAGCGTTCGATGGCTTCGACAGCCAGTTTCGCCTCGGCCGGGTGGCGTCCCTGCCGTCGCACTCCACCCGCGCTGGCCCACGAGGCCGCAGGTGCGCTAGCCACCTCCTCTGACCGCTCCACCACGAGTACCTGCCGCCCCTGCCTCGCCACGTGGTACGCGATTGCATTACCCATAACGCCACCGCCAATGATCAGCACTTCGCTTTTTGTTACGCTCATATCAAAGACCTCACCAGCTACATGCGGAACAACTGCTACGAAAAACAAAGGGTGTAGGGGCGCAATTCATTGCGCCCTGTTAGGGAGCCGATCCATGCCCCTGCTGCGGTTCATTGCACCCAATAGACATCAGCCGGGGGTAGAAACAGAACAATTGGTTGCGGTATCCGTAGGGGCTTTCACGGGGAGGTATTTTATCATGCCGCTTCGGAAGCGACTTCGTCCCTGTAGGGGCGGGGGGGGCGGTGGCGTGGAGAGGGGACGCTTGCGTCGCCCTCGTCGCGTGGCCCAGTCGCCTGGTCCCTCCCCCCATGGGCGACGCA
>CATPCK010000383.1 GCA_955652655.1 uncultured Ktedonobacteraceae bacterium
GAGGCGGGCCATTCCGCGAGATTATTATTCAAGTTTTGCATTGGTTGACGAGGAAGCAGCCCTGGACGGAATTTAGATGGATGTGGCCGTCCTGGTCGACGTAGAGGACGACGATGGCCTTGTTGATGGGGTCGTTGTCGGGGCCGAAGGTGATTTGCCCACTGACGCCCTGTACTGCTTTTGTACCGGTTGTTTGTTTCAGGGCCTTTTGCAGGTTGTCTGGTGTGAGGCCGATGTTGGTAGTGAGGGCGACGTTGGTGGCCTTCAACATGGTGAGCATGGCGTCATAGGAGAGCATGGCGTCGGCGGGAGGGCGTGTGTAACCGTATACGCCGCCAGGATGCTGGTTGTCAGGGTTGTAGGCTGCCGAGTAATCAGTGAAGAATTTCGGTTTCTGTGATTGCAGGTTCTGCACGTCCCACTCGTCCGGATAGGCAAAGGCGGTGAAGCGCAGGTGCTTGAAACCGGCGCGAGCACTACTGGGATAGTTTAATTCGTAGAGCGCATCGCCACCCAGGATGGGCAGCGTGGCAAATTGGCCAGAAGTGGGTAAGTTGGACAGTAATATACTGATGTCGGCAGCATAGCCGGAGAAGTAGATGATGTCGGGTTTTTTGTTCTCGGCGTCTTGTAGCAACTGTGGGAGTGCCGCGTGCCCCTTTTGCCCGACGGTGTAATGTTCGGTGGCAAGGATTTTGTTGCCATCGGCAGTGAATTGTTGAGAGAAGTATCTTTCAAGGCTCTGGCTATAGGGATCGGCGGGATCGACGAAGGTGACGGCGGTTTTTGCATGCAGGGATTGCTCAGCATATTTCGCACCGATGGTGGCCTGTCTTTTGTTGGCGGGGGCCACGCGGAAGAAGTAGGGCGAGGCACCCGTTAGCGCATCATCTGAGGCAGTCTGTGAGACCATAGGGATATGGGCTCTAGCCAACGTATTAATGGCGACTTCAGCACGCGAACTGAATGGCCAGCCCATGACGCCGGCAAAGGTAGGGTCCGCTTTGGCCAGTAGCACAATCTGCTGCGCCACGGTATCCGCATAGAGTTTGTCGTTGCCGGAGTTCGCGACGAGGAGGCGAATCAGGGTGCCACCAGCGAGCTGGGAACCATTGTTGAACTCTTTTTGAGCTACGTAGGCTCCCTGTAAATTATCGCGTCCTACCGAGGCATTATCCCCGGTCATCATAGTGGCTACCACGATAGTGACGTACGGCGTGTTAGAGGTGACATGAGCATTCAGGACGCGCTGATCCTCAAGGTAGATGAGCGATTCAGCGTCGCCTGAATCGCTTGTGAGGGCAGAATGCCAGAGCGATTGGGCGGAAACTGTGTCACCTGCCTTGAGCTTGTTCGCAGCCTGCATCTTGTCAGAACCACCAGGACCCCCGGTGGCAAAAGAGACGGTACCGTCGCTGATGCCGATGGACTCGCCATCAGGCGCTGTGATAGTACCAATGCCAGTGGTGGGCAGCGTGGTGGCGGTTGTGTTGATGGTGGGACTACTGCCCGGGGTGGTGCCAGGATTATTGCTTTGCCCAAGCGGGTGAGCGCGAAAATAAGGAATGGCGAAGAAGAGTCCTCCGATAATCACTACCACCAGGATAAGCAAAAGGAGGCTGCGCCCTACATAGCTATTGCCGTGCTGCTGTTGTGGTTGTCTGCTGGCCACGCTCACAGGCGGTGGATAGGATGGTGGATTTTGCCTGCTTCCTTGAACTCCCTGCCGGGGCAGGGGAGGCGGTACCTGTTGCTGTCTCTGTGGTGCTTGATAGGGAACAGTTGGCGGAGGAGTATATGGCTGATTCCTGACAGGTTGATATGGTGCTGTCGGTGCATTGGCTGCACTTGCTCCACCAACAGCAGTTATTGGCCCGGAGGTACCCAGGGTGTAGCTACTGATGTTGCCAGAGACGCCAAATTGTTTGAACAAGATATCATCGATGTCTTTCTTCATCGCCGCGGCGCTCTGGTAGCGCTGATTGATATCGTTGATGAGCGCGCGCGAGATTACTTTTTCGATTTCAGGCGAGAGCTGAGGGTTCAGCGCCCGCATCGGAGGGTAGGTAAAAGGTGGGTGGTTGCGCGGGTCGCGATTTGTCAGCACGTGATGCAAGGTAGCGGCCAGAGCGTAGAGGTCGGAACGGGGATCGGCATTACCCTGGTATTGTTCTGGTGGGGCATAGCCCGGTGTACCAAGGGCAGAGGTCTGTTTCCGCTGTGCGTTGCGCGTTTCGTCGGCACGGGCAATACCAAAATCGACGAGGTGCGCTCGTTTATCTTTTGTTCCGATGATGATATTGGCGGGTTTGATGTCGCGGTGCACGATGGGCGGCGTTTCCTGGGAAAGGTAGTCGAGGATGTCGAGCACCTCCGAGGCATAGCCGAGGGCTTCCCGTTCTTTCATGGGCTGATTGACACGGTCCATGCGTTCTTCGAGGTTTTCACCTTCTATGTATTCCTGAACCATGAAGTAGCGCGACCCTTCCTGGAAGTGGTCGGTTACATTTGGTATCAAGGGGTGATCGAGGTGCGCGAGGGTAGCTACTTCGCGTTTGAAGTTCCGCACGTCTTCCTGCAGTTTGGCGGGATCGGTGTTGTCTGAGATGAGTTCTTTGATGACGACAGGTTTGCTGTCCAGGCGAAGGTCTGTGGCCAGTAATGCTGCTCCCATGCCGCCTTCCCCAAGGATTTTTTTAATGACATAACGGCCACCCTGTAAGCGCGTGCCGGGTGTGAGCGAGCGAGATGTGACGGTTGCGCTGCCACGTGCGGCAGGGTCGAGCGGCTTCCCACAATTATTACAAAAGCGAACTCCGTCACGATTTTCTGCATTACAATAGGGACATTCCATATATTTTGCCTGCCTTTTTTTCTCAGACGTATGTTTTGTGTTCGCGGTTAACGAACGCTCGGGTTGTTCAAGGCGACTTGTTGCGCCAATTATACTGTGTTTCTCGATAAGAGTCGAGAGGCTGACTGACCCGCGACCCTTCATTGATTACATACGTATTTGGGAGGTAAAAGTTCAAATCGGTGATTAGAAGGGCGCACCAATCGGTGCGCCCCGAGTATGCAGCATATACACTATGCGATTGTTTCTACGGAGAACAGAGGAGAGCAGGTTTTATAGGTGCTGGCAGCGCAATGATATGATGCCGGGAGCGAAGTGGTTGGCTTTTTGTAAATATTCTTGCTCGTTGCCCTCGATCATGAGTTTGTGCATGACGACGA
>CATPCK010000384.1 GCA_955652655.1 uncultured Ktedonobacteraceae bacterium
CAATGCATCGGCCTTTGGTGCTTCCTCGATACTAACATCTGGCGTCATCTCCAGGCCATGCTTGCCATATACAGTCTCATTCGAGAGGCCAATCACAATCACTTGTGCCCCCTCTTCACGCAGTCGCATCACAGGCACCCAAAATTCCAGGTCCTCTACCTCCTGCGCGACAAAATATCCAATCGTTTTTCCCTGTAGACGCATAGTGTATCTGGCTGCTTCTAGCTAGTCATCATCCTTCAGAAGCATTATACCATGCACACATAAGCAGGGTGTCAGGCCATAGCTTCAGGCTCAAAGGCAAAAAATGGCAGGGAGAGACATTTTCTCCCTGCCGGACGTCCATTATGAAATTGGTGTCCAGGTTTGTCCCCCATCTGCGGTCTTGAGCAGGAATGAAGAGCTATTGCCTTGCTGACTAATGGCCAAACCGGCGGTACTGGAAACGAAGTTGAGAAAGGTGACCTGCTTGAAGCTGGTGTTGGGAGAGAGCTTTGTCCAGTGCTGCCCTCCGTTACTGGTACTGTAGAGGACAGTGCCATCGGTTGCCCACCCATGCTGCATATCGAGAAAGTCTATTGTGCTGAGGACAGCAGGCACTGGTGTAGTATTCTGCCAGGTTGCTCCTCCATCGTGCGTCACATAGATGTCCGTAGCAATACTGCTGACGGTGGCAGTATCAGAAAAAGTGACGGGAAGGATGCCATCGGTGGCTGAGAAAAAGGTGGGTGACATGATAGAGAGTTGCGCAGATGGAACACCTGACGGCATAGGAAGCGTTTGCTGGTTCCAGGTCGAACCGCCATCATGAGTGATATAGAGCCAGGCAAGATGAGGGACCGTGACGGTTCCAGTAACCCACCCTGTGGATGCATTCAGAAAATGTATTCCCGATTTCTGCCCACCATAGGGGAGGTGACCAGGAGGAGTAGTATCAGCAAAAAGGGCTTGGGACACGCTCTGCCAGGTCTTTCCACCGTCAGTTGTACGGACCACGCTGACTGCCTCTGCTGCTCCTCCTGTGGGTCTCCAACTAGAGAGTATCCAGCCATGCTGCGCGTCAATGAAAGTGATTTGCCTTAGGAAAGGTGCTTGGATTGCTGTTTGTTGCCAACTCTTTCCACCATCCGTTGTCCGTAAGACCTGTGCCGTTGCCGCATTAGTCTGTTGTATTCCTACCCATGCCAGGGTAGCGGTGCGAAACTCTGCGATACTTTCCCGTGTCAACGAGATGTTGGACGGTGAAACGTTCTGCCAGTGAAGACCTCCGTCCGTGGTGCGCAGAACCCCTTGCCCACTGAGCGCCCAGCCTGTTGTAGCGTCAATCATATGAAGAGAGAACATGCTGCCAAAACCTCCAGTTAGTTTCGAGGAATGGAGTGTGTTTCCTTGTCCACCCAGGCTGCTTTGATGTGCTCGGCTCAGTACCAGGAGCAGAGAACCAACCAACAGTGTCGCGAACAAGACAGCTGCAACCATGCTGAGGCGACGTTGCCATGACCCTTCCCAGGGAACAGTGGAGCGAACCAGCTTCACGTTCCTGTTGTTGATTCTTGCCGGTTGTGTGTTTGGTGTCATATTGAGCTGCTGCGTGCTCTCGTAGTCGTTCACAGAGCCATCACGATTTGTCAGAAGATGTTGGCGTACACGAGCAAGACGCTCAGCTGTTTGGGTGTCAATGTGGTACATGCGATGAAGATCGCGGGTGAGGCGCTGATCCTGCCCATCTGCTTCCCCAGGAAGCAGTTCATCGAAGCCTGCCATAGCACTATTCCTTTCTACTGCTGGTTGTAGATCATCCGTAAGAGGGCAAGCGTACGAGAACAGAGTTTCCGCACGGCTGTTTCACGCTTGTTGAGCAAGACGGCAATCTCAGCAAATTGCAGACCCTCGCCAAAACGTAACTGTAATACCTGCTGTTGCACCAGAGGCAACTTGCTCACAGCTTTGTACAATTGTTCAAGCTCTTCGCGCCGCAGAATCACCTGCTCAGGGGTTAGTGCCTCCTCATGGCGCACCGTCTCTACCACCTGTTCTAATGGGACAACAGGGAGATGTGCGGAACGGCGATAGCGATCCACTAACTTGTTATAAGCAACGCGGCGCAACCAGACGAACTGCTGTTTCTCTGTCAGAGCCGGAAGGTTTTCCTGCTCCAATGCTGCCGTGAAGACCTCAAGCATCACATCTTCAGCATCCTCCGATGAGGACGTGTGGAGCCTCGCATACGCAAAAATACTCGCTGCATAGCGATCATAGAGGGCAGCATCGGCACTGCTCTTTTGTATACATTCGTCGTGTTGTCGCATGCTCTCTTCCTCCACTCCAAATACTCTCGTACTATGATCGCAGAATTGGCAAAAATGTGACAATAGCTTTGTGAACCAGATTCCAAGCTCAAAACGAACGACTCTGAATAAGTGTAGGAATACAGAAGGCGCGCCAGCAGCCATGGCTGCTGGCGCGCCTTCTGTATTCCTACACTTATTCAGAGTCGTTCGTTTTGAGCTTGGAATCTGGTTCACAAAGCTATTGTCACATTTTTGCCAATTCTGCGATCATAGTACGAGAGTATTTGGAGTGGAGGAAGAGAGCATGCGACAACACGACGAATGTATACAAAAGAGCAGTGCCGATGCTGCCCTCTATGATCGCTATGCAGCGAGTATTTTTGCGTATGCGAGGCTCCACACGTCCTCATCGGAGGATGCTGAAGATGTGATGCTTGAGGTCTTCACGGCAGCATTGGAGCAGGAAAACCTTCCGGCTCTGACAGAGAAACAGCAGTTCGTCTGGTTGCGCCGCGTTGCTTATAACAAGTTAGTGGATCGCTATCGCCGTTCCGCACATCTCCCTGTTGTCCCATTAGAACAGGTGGTAGAGACGGTGCGCCATGAGGAGGCACTAACCCCTGAGCAGGTGATTCTGCGGCGCGAAGAGCTTGAACAATTGTACAAAGCTGTGAGCAAGTTGCCTCTGGTGCAACAGCAGGTATTACAGTTACGTTTTGGCGAGGGTCTGCAATTTGCTGAGATTGCCGTCTTGCTCAACAAGCGTGAAACAGCCGTGCGGAAACTCTGTTCTCGTACGCTTGCCCTCTTACGGATGATCTACAACCAGCAGTAGAAAGGAATAGTGCTATGGCAGGCTTCGATGAACTGCTTCCTGGGGAAGCAGATGGGCAGGATCAGCGCCTCACCCGCGATCTTCATCGCATGTACCACATTGACACCCAAACAGCTGAGCGTCTTGCTCGTGTACGCCAACATCTTCTGACAAATCGTGATGGCTCTGTGAACGACTACGAGAGCACGCAGCAGCTCAATATGACACCAAACACACAACCGGCAAGAATCAACAACAGGAACGTGAAGCTGGTTCGCTCCACTGTTCCCTGGGAAGGGTCATGGCAACGTCGCCTCAGCATGGTTGCAGCTGTCTTGTTCGCGACACTGTTGGTTGGTTCTCTGCTCCTGGTACTGAGCCGAGCACATCAAAGCAGCCTGGGTGGACAAGGAAACACACTCCATTCCTCGAAACTAACTGGAGGTTTTGGCAGCATGTTCTCTCTTCATATGATTGACGCTACAACAGGCTGGGCGCTCAGTGGGCAAGGGGTTCTGCGCACCACGGACGGAGGTCTTCACTGGCAGAACGTTTCACCGTCCAACATCTCGTTGACACGGGAAAGTATCGCAGAGTTTCGCACCGCTACCCTGGCATGGGTAGGAATACAACAGACTAATGCGGCAACGGCACAGGTCTTACGGACAACGGATGGTGGAAAGAGTTGGCAACAAACAGCAATCCAAGCACCTTTCCTAAGGCAAATCACTTTCATTGACGCGCAGCATGGCTGGATACTCTCTAGTTGGAGACCCACAGGAGGAGCAGCAGAGGCAGTCAGCGTGGTCCGTACAACTGACGGTGGAAAGACCTGGCAGAGCGTGTCCCAAGCCCTTTTTGCTGATACTACTCCTCCTGGTCACCTCCCCTATGGTGGGCAGAAATCGGGAATACATTTTCTGAATGCATCCACAGGGTGGGTTACTGGAACCGTCACGGTCCCTCATCTTGCCTGGCTCTATATCACTCATGATGGCGGTTCGACCTGGAACCAGCAAACGCTTCCTATGCCGTCAGGTGTTCCATCTGCGCAACTCTCTATCATGTCACCCACCTTTTTCTCAGCCACCGATGGCATCCTTCCCGTCACTTTTTCTGATACTGCCACCGTCAGCAGTATTGCTACGGACATCTATGTGACGCACGATGGAGGAGCAACCTGGCAGAATACTACACCAGTGCCTGCTGTCCTCAGCACAATAGACTTTCTCGATATGCAGCATGGGTGGGCAACCGATGGCACTGTCCTCTACAGTACCAGTAACGGAGGGCAGCACTGGACAAAGCTCTCTCCCAACACCAGCTTCAAGCAGGTCACCTTTCTCAACTTCGTTTCCAGTACCGCCGGTTTGGCCATTAGTCAGCAAGGCAATAGCTCTTCATTCCTGCTCAAGACCGCAGATGGGGGACAAACCTGGACACCAATTTCATAATGGACGTCCGGCAGGGAGAAAATGTCTCTCCCTGCCATTTTTTGCCTTTGAGCCTGAAGCTATGGCCTGACACCCTGCTTATGTGTGCATGGTATAATGCTTCTGAAGGATGATGACTAGCTAGAAGCAGCCAGATACACTATGCGTCTACAGGGAAAAACGATTGGATATTTTGTCGCGCAGGAGGTAGAGGACCTGGAATTTTGGGTGCCTGTGATGCGACTGCGTGAAGAGGGGGCACAAGTGATTGTGATTGGCCTCTCGAATGAGACTGTATATGGCAAGCATGGCCTGGAGATGACGCCAGATGTTAGTATCGAGGAAGCACCAAAGGCCGATGCATTG
>CATPCK010000385.1 GCA_955652655.1 uncultured Ktedonobacteraceae bacterium
GCATTCGACAGGACGGCATCAATCTTGTGGTAAGCCGAAAATGCGGCGGTGCGGTAATGAGCATCAAAATTGTGCGCCATAAGGTCACTTCCTAAAGCGAGCATCAATGCCTCGTCAGCCGTAAAACTCAGTGGCGGCAGGAAGTAGCCTTCAGAGAGCGAATACCCTTTTCGCGTCACGGCGACAATGGGAACGCCCGCTTCGGATAATGCCTGCATATCACGGTAGATGGTCCTTGCGCTGACTTCGAAAGTAGTCGCGAGATCCTCCGCGCGCTGCTGGCCCTTCCTTTGCAGTTCGAGCACAATAGCGAGTAAACGGTCAGTGCGGTTCATAGTATCGATCCTTCCTGTTTCGTTTGTACTTCATCGTCTTTCTCGAAGAGTAGGATAGCGTCTTGTCTTCTGCGTGTCATTGAAGAGACAACATTCTCGAACATTCGTGCGCTATGATAGTTTTTTGCAGCGATCCTGGTCTTACCTCAGAAAGATCATCATTGTGCGAGAGATGGGGACCATTCTAAATCAACAGCAGACTGACAGCTTGGTTTGAAATGGTCTCCTCCTCAGCTCACGAGCCGAGTGCTGCCTCAGAGCGTTTTGAGACACAGTATAAATGTCTCAAGAAACCAACGTATATGAGATAGCTCAACGGTTCCTCATCCTCTCACGAGAAGAGCAGCGTGTTATCTTTGTGTCCCTTCGTACTCAAAAATCAGCGGGATTTGGAGGAGAACCGGGCGACTCTTTTGACGCCGTGGGCGCGGGGCATAGGGAGCAGCGCGTAGAATCAGGTACCACTCCACTGTCCCTTCCGGCCACAAGGGCAGTTGTGCGCTCCGGTAGGGATGGTCATACAGCCGCGGATTCCCCGAGCGTCGCAGATGTTTCTCGTCGGGTTGCCGCTCGACCGAGTAACGCGACAGCGGCTGCTCTTCATATTCCAGCGTTAAGACATCCTGGAACATATTGACCAGTACTCTTTCGCCGGCCGGGTTCTGCTCACCATAGAGCAGATAGTCTCGGAAGCGCACATAGCCTGCCTTCGTGAGGGAGCGCATCTCGCCCCCTGCCGAGAAGGCGCGATAGATGCGCTCCGGCTCTGGCTGCATGCCTTTGACCCATCCGAGCACGGCTGCGGGGCTATGACAGCCATCTTCACGCTGTTCATGGGCAAAATGGTGCTGGTAGTTGAAATCGAGCAGCCACTTCTCATGAGCGGAAAGCCTCGTCTTCCCAGGTCTGTGCGCTCGAAATGCCAGTCCGCGAGCCTTCTCTGCGCGTTAAAATTTGATTCGATATACGACTGCCAAGCTCGCCGCTTTTCGATCTCATGCTTCTGGATGCCTAAAGCCTCGTAGATCCGCATGGCGTCGTGTGAGCGGAACACCCCACCGTTGTCACTGACCAGCACCTCTGGGACACCATGCCTGCGAATTGCCGTGTATGTTAGATATAATCAGGAAATCAGTCAAGGGTTGACACCTCGGCCCGAACTCCTGCATGATATCGGAAAGATCTGTCGTTTTCTCTACGGAGGAGCGCTCCATGACAGAGATACGCTGGGAACAGTACCCGCTGGTGGCACGACACGAGCTAGCACGAAAGTGGCTTCAGAGGCAGGCTCATTTGCAACTTGCCCCAAACACCGTTGACGCCTATGGCCTTTGCCTCAATGATTATCTGAACTTTTGCGCCAGGCACGACACCCAACCTGAGGCCGTCACACGCGATCTCGTTGCTCAATACGTCCAAGATCTCGCCTCGCGGCCTCACCCCAAGGGAGCCAACGTCCTTTCCATCGAAAGTGACCGGGGATTATCCAACTCCACGATGCAGCAGCGCATCACCGTCCTACGCCTGTTCTGCGACTCTCTCATTGAGCAGCAACTGCGTCAGGATAATCCGGTCGGCCGGGGCCATTACGTCCCTGGAAAAGCTTTTGGTGGGACACGCGATCGAGGACTCCTTCCTCATTACCAAAAACTCCCCTGGCTTCCTTCTGATGAGGAGTGGCAAATCGTCTTGCGCTGTCTTAAGGGGGAGTCGCTTCGGAACCAGGTCATGATGCTCACTGCCTACGATGGGGCGTTGCGCCGTGAGGAACTCGTGCGACTTGAGATCGTCGATTTTGACTCCGCCTACCGGCAGATTCGCGTGCGAGCAGAGCATGCCAAGAATGGGCGCGAGCGAGTTGTAGGATATGGAACCGTCACGAGTCGTCTGCTCGAAGCCTACTTGTGGCACAGACGGGCACTCTCCACGAAGCGAGGGCCGCTGTTCCTCTCAGAGTCGCACCGCAACACCGCCGGTCCCTTGTCACTGGTGATGTGGTCGAAGGTCGTCCAGAAGATGGCTGACACATATGGCAAGGGCCCACATGGACTTGCATCAGATTGCAATCTACGCTGGTCATGCCTCCCTGCAAACGACGATGCTCTACATCCAACTGAGCGGAGTGGAACTGACCGAAGCGGTGACGCGGAGCCTCGCTGGCTTTGAGCAGTGGATGGAAGTGATCCTGGGGGAGGAAAAGCCATGAATCAGCAGATGGCTCAAGGTACATCATCCTGAGATCCAGAGCCCGGCGGATTGGAGCTATGAACTGGCCGGGGAATTTATCGCCGCTGTCAATGAGATGAAGATTGGAGAGTGGTCAGATGCCGATCAGCGCTCACGGATGCCTTCTGATCGCATTGGCCTGCCCTTGCATCCGAGAACGAAGGATCGGATCCTTGAGGCTATGCGCACCTTCCTGCGCGATTGCCAGGAGTGGGGATGGATTCCTGTTCGGCTGAATCCGCATCGAGCACTGCAAACACCCAGCTCCATTCGCAAACTGATTGGACCCGATCCACGTGTCGTCGAGAAGGATGTCTGGGCGAAGATCCTGTGGGCAGCGATGAATCTCGAGGCGCAAGATCTTCCCGTTCTCCAAGGGACGGCGACTGCGTATCCACTGGAGATGGTTCGGGCGATTGCGGTGGTCTGGTGTTTTGCGGCGTTGCGTGCCAACGAGATCCAACGGTTACGCGTGGGATGTATTCGCTGGCAATACGAAGATGTGATGATTCCAGAGACGGGGGAGATCTTGCCGAAAGATGCGACATGCTTTCTCGACATTCCTGTGAACAAAACCAGTACGGCATACACCAAACCAGTCCATCCCCTCGTGGGCAAGCGCATCAAGGAATGGGAGCAAGTGCGACCACGTGAACAACCAAGGGCGCTGGATGGGAAGACGAGCGAAATGGTCCAGTTTCTGTTCTCGTACCGAGGGCAGCGTGTCTCGCGCGGCTACCTGACCCGCTTTCTCATCCCACTCTTGTGTCGGAAAGCGGGCGTCCCTCACGAAGATAGTCGCGGAGCCATTACGAGCCATCGCGCACGAGCCACGATTGCCTCCATGCTCTACAACGCCAGAGAACCGCTCGATATCTTCCAACTCAAGCAGTACCTGGGACACAAGCACCTCTTCTCGACACAACACTATCTGAAAGTTGATCCGACCAAGCTTGCCAACCAGGTGGTGAAAGCAGGCTACCTGGAACAGAATCTCGCCACGATTGAGGTCTTGCTCGACCAGGATGCAGTACGCGGCTGCCCGCGGTGAGGTATGGAAGTACTATGATTTGGGGCATGGCTTTTGCACCAACGATTTTTGGGCCCACTGCAACCATCGGATGGCTTGTGCTCGTTGTCCATTTTACCGTCCCAAGAACGCCACGATGGATCAGCTCATCGAAGGCAAAGCCAACCTGGTACGCATGCTCGAGTTTGTCAAACTGACGGAAGACGAGCAGTTGCTCGTGACTGAAGGCATTGCGTTGCACCAGGAGCTCATCGAAAAGCTGGCTATGTGACGACGGACTTGATCGCGACCTACCGGGAGTTGGCCGGGCTGCAGACGCAGTTGACCGAGGACGTCACACGCTACCGCAACGAGATCCACGCACTCTTACAGGTGCTGTTTCCCGAGTACAGTCAAGTCTTCGCTGATCCGTGTCGGCCTACCGCCTTGTCGCTGCTCAAACTCTACCCCAGCGCGCAAGCCTGCGCAACAGCCAGGGTAGAGACGATTGCGGCCAAGTTGCATGAGCTGGCTCCGCGCAACTATGGGCTTTCCATCGCTCAGCAGCTGGTGAGCCTGGCACACCACTCCGTCAGTAGTGGTGTCGCGCTCTCCGCTCGCAGCACGAGCTTGAAAATTTTAGGCGACCAACTCGAGCATACGCAGGCCAATCTCATCCAACTGGAAAAAGAGCTGGAGAATCTGATGAAGACAGATTCGGGAGCCAAAGGCTTGCAAAGCGTGCCCGAATTCGCTGGCAAGACCATGGCCGTTCTGCGAGAGGAATTGGGAGATGTCGATCGCTTTGCCTGCTCGAGCCAGGCGGTGGCCTATGCCGGGTTGGATATTGAGGTGAAGCAGAGCGGCAAGTCCAGAGGGCAAGTTAAGCTCTCCAAGCGAGGCAGTGGGCCCATTCGACGCATCTTATATATGGCCGTCGTGCGCTGTATCCGACTCAAAGACTCGGCCTTTGGCGCCTACTACCATCATCTGGTGGCTCGTGGGAGGCCTCGGCGTGCAGCCATGATGGCAGTCATGCGCAAGATGCTGATGGTCGCCTATCGACTCTTGAAAACCAAGGAGGCCTATGACCCGACGAAGGTCTTTGCCCAGGCTGTGGTTCAAGCGCCGGCGCTTGAACCACAGCCTGGGCAACCACATTTGGCCCACGCGGGGGCTTGACAATTTCTATGGCTTCTTTTTCATGTGCCGTTATAAGTTTTAGCATCGTTATGCGTTGCTCCTACTAGATTGGTTTCTCATTTTAAGGGTCGAGGAGAGTCTCTGGTCGTCATTTGCCACGCATAGTGCAAATATATGTACCCAATTCGGACCTCTCGAATAAGATGCGCGTCACCGCTATGATACCGAAGTTCTCGGCGTAGGGGGCCACACCTGAAGAAAGTTTCGTAGTAAGACATTGTGAGAAGGGTTTTGAAATGGATCGCTAGTTATGTAGAGGGTGTGGACAATGAGCGGATTGTGTTTTGAGAGCGGAACTGTCTTTGTGCAAGGCAGAAAAGACCAATGGCTCCTTCTAACTAAGAAACAAGGGGTACTTGTTGCTTAAGCAGGGTCAATATCGCCTGTTAATTTATTTCTTTCCCCAAATCTTGATCGTCTCATCATCACTGCCACTGGCCAGGGTGTGACCATCATGACTAAAGGCCACACTGGGAACGGCGTTTGTATGCCCAGAGAGGGTGCGCAGTTCTTGGCCGTTTGCCAGGTTCCACAGCTTGATCGTCTGATCCCAACTGCCACTGGCTAGGGTCTGGCTATCGGGACTAAAGGCCACACTCCAAACGGGGCCTGTATGGCCCAGTGAGAGTGTTTAACAAAGAAACTGCTTCCGGCTTGAGAGAAGAGGGAGGCTTTACTGGTTGTGGCGACAGGGTAGAGTGAGAACCAGCTGCCGACTCTCGTTTCGAGGCTTGGGAAGGGAGAACTTGGGAGGAAAGCAAAGACTTCGTGCCATGTTGCACAACGACTTTGCGAAGGCCCTCGGTGACATCAAATAAGGCTTCGTCTACGCTATACCACAGAGAACTCATAACAGGCTTGGCGTCTGTTGGCAGTGCTTGAAGGGTGCCAAGTATCCCTTGCCAGTACACATGACGCAGGATAATCGGAATAACCCGTGCCTCTCCGCGTTGATGCCACTCTAACGCTCGCTTCATCTCGACACCATAGCAATAATCTGAATACATGAAGTTGGGGCTCACGAGCAGTAGAATGATATTGGCTGCATTGAGATGCTTTTTTATCTCCTGTTCCCATTCAGTGCCCGCGTTGATATCTCGATCATACCATACATCAATAAGCCCCTGTCGCTGTAATGGGCGTATGTGAGCCTTGAGTTTGTTTAGGAGTGCTTCATCTTCATGTGCATAACAGAAGAAGATGGTGACTGACATGAGCGCGACCCTAGCCTCTTATTCTTGTTATTCGCTATTGTTTGTCGTTGGGCTTCATTATAAGCCAATTCCACGTTGGCAACAAGGAGTTTGGAGATCGGAGTGCTCCTGAATTCAAGCAGAAAAACACCTCCCAACATTTAAGAAGCAAGAGGGAATGGAATACCCAGGAGGCGGGCAAGATCGGATGTGAGAACATCGAGGTTACGGGCGTGAATAGGTGCTGATTGTCTCGGCGTAGGTTGTGATTCCGGTGTAAATATCCAATGGCTATAAGAAGTACAGTTGAGAGTACGTCTCCTTCCTTCTTTGAGGTAGGACGAGGTGAACACAATGTTGTATAGACTTATTTATGCCAGAGCTTCGCCTCTTTGGCGAACGTCAGAATGTAAAAGAACAATGCACAGGTTCATAATGGGATATGGAAGCAGTGCTAGAGAAGTTTCAGTAGCCATCCGCTGCTTCCATACGGAAGGTCCCCGTGCCTGGAATAGAGACAGTGCCTCTGGTATACTACTATATATAGATACCATATGCCTGTACAAGAGGCTATTTGTGTCGCTGTAAAATACCACCCGCCCGCGCTGCAATGCAAATTCTCAAGTTACAGTACCTGTACCATCTGTTGAGTACAACAGAGGGCGGCAATGGTTCTTGTTGGTGCCGATTTTTCAATCCGCTGTGATATCGCGCGGCTCGATTGGTAGATCAGTGGTGTAAATCGTTGTGCTCTCCCCGACATATTTCTGTGGCTGAGGAACCACCTCATCACGGTGATACGAGCCACTGGCATCGGTATTCATACCTGGATAGTGTTTGCCAAAATTATAGTGACCGGTTTGTGCAGGTGATAGGGGGCCCCGCGCAAACTGTGCCACGCCACTGAGGTCAGTTACGCCCAGTTCTGGCGATTCGATATACAGGTCATCTGGGACTCGATTAAATCCTTTGTTGCGTAAATCCTCTTCGCTGTATGAAAGATGTATAGCTTTCCCCTCATAGTTGCTGATAGCACTATGAGGGACATAGTACGCTTTCACAAAAAGGCCACCACGCTCAACAAGGATGTAACGACTGAAACGAGCCTGTATCTTTCCGAGTCTTTTTCCCTCTTTATCAAAGACTTCCAGGCCAAGATCGAACATGGGGGAAACATGTTCAGCTTTAGGTAAACGTTCTTCGATTGGCATTCACGCACTCCTTGATCAAAGATTTATGTTTGAGATAGATGAATTCTGATAAGTTGCCGGAATAAATACACGGCATTTCACTGCTGATATTATAACGCATCGCGGCTGGTTTATGTGAGAAA
>CATPCK010000386.1 GCA_955652655.1 uncultured Ktedonobacteraceae bacterium
CATACCAAAGGCGATGGTAGCCACGAGTACCGGCACATCGTCGCGGATGAAACGTTCCTGGTTCTCGCTCCTCTGCTCGCTGGTGAGACCCGCGTGGTAGGGCAGAGCGCGGATACCATCATGGGCAAGGGCAAAACTGAGTTCATCAACGCCTTTGCGGCTCTGGCAGTAGACGATGACGGAGGACTCTGGCTGCTCAAGCAAGAATTGCAGCAGTTCGCCATAGGAGCCTTTGTGCTTTAGGCGAACTTCGTAATAGATGTTGGACCGGTCAAAACTGGCGATGTGAATGTGGGGATCGCGGAGTTTAAGCTGGGTGAGGATATCGTCGCGCACGCGCTCGGTCGCCGTCGCGGTAAGCGCCAGCATTGGCACGTCTGGATAGCGCTTGCGCAACTGGCCCAACTGGCGGTACTCCGGGCGAAAATCATGTCCCCACTCGCTGACACAGTGGGCTTCATCGACGGCCAACAAAGAGAGACCAACATGCTCCTGAACCTGGTCGAGTAGAGAGAGGAAGTTGCTACCCATCAGACGTTCTGGAGCTACGTAGAGCAGATTTAATTCGCCGTTGATGGCGGCCAGCTCTCGCTGCATGCGTTCGGCATTGCTGAGCGAACTGTTGATAAAGGTGGCGGCGATGCCATTGGCTTTCAAGCGGTCAACCTGGTCGTGCATAAGGGCGATGAGGGGGGAGATGACGACGGTCAGGCCTGGCAGTACGAGGGCGGGCAGCTGGTAGATGAGCGATTTGCCACCGCCGGTGGGCATCAACACGAAGGAGTCCCGCCCGGCGAGTATTTGTTCGACGACCTCGAGCTGACCGGTGCGAAAGGCATCATGGCCGAAGTATTGTTTGAGAACGTGTTCGATGGTGCGCAAAGCCTACGTGGTCCTTCCTGATGGATTTGTGCTAGTTTTTTTGTTCGTGATGATAATACCATGGGTGGGGAGTTCGCGCAATTTTCCAATCCGAATTATTTCAATAACATAGGGGAATGTGTTTAATAACAGGAGAGAATGATTATCCGGATAATGTATGCAGGCATATTATAACAAAAAAGAATATATTAAATAACTTGAAAGAATGAGGGTAATATGTTACTGTTTTTCCAAGCACGAGAGAGATTTGATACCAACTCATAAGGAGAGAAACTTGATGAAGAAGCCATTTGGACGCAGCTTATGCATAGCGTCCCTGGCCTTAATACTTGCTCTGACATTTGTAGCATGTGGCGGTTTATCTCAGTCGTCAAGCGGCAGTTCGTCTACGGTCGTACACCTGGGCTATTTTCCGAACGTGACTCATGCCGTCGCGTTAGTGGGTGTGGCACGAGGCACGTTCCAGAGCGACCTGGGTTCAAGCGCCAAACTGGTCACCACAAATTTTAACGCGGGCCCCGCGCTGATTGAGGCGCTATTTGCCAATGAAATCGATATTGGCTACGTCGGACCGAACCCGGCTATCAATGGCTATGTGAAGAGTCATGGAGAGGCCCTGCGCATCATCGCGGGAGCAGCCAGTGGCGGAGCGCTCTTCGTAGTCAGGCCTGGAGCGAACATCAAGACTCCCGCGGACCTGGCAGGAAAAAAGATTGCCACACCTCAGTTTGGTGGAACGCAGGATGTCTCATTGCGGTACTACCTCCAGCAGCATGGTTTGAAGACGGCCGATAAAGGCGGCAATGTACAGATTGTGCCAACCGATTCCGCCAACATCCTGACCCTGTTCAAGGAAGGGAGTATAGATGGAGCATGGGTGGCCGAACCCTGGGGAACACGCCTCCTGGTTGAAGGAAAAGGACAGCTTTTCCTTGATGAACGTGCGCTATGGCCGGGCGGGAAATTTGTAACCACCAACGTTGTAGTACGCAAAGAGTTCATGGACCAGCATCCAGACCTGGTGAGCAAGTTCCTGCAGGCGCATGTAGACACCATTCAGTATATTAAAAGCAACCCCAGCAGCGCACAAAGCATTGTCAACAGCGAGATCAAGCGCATCACCGGGAAATCTTTACCAGGCACCGACATCGCCAGATCCTTTACGAACCTCGATATCAGCTATGATCCACTGGTAAGTACCCTGATGGCCTCGGCGGACAGAGCTTACGCGTTGGGCTTCCTGGGCAGCAGCAAGCCCGACCTGAGTGGCATCTACGACCTGGCGCCGCTGAATCAGGTGCTAACTAAGAAGGGCTTAGCAACGGTATCAGGATCGTAAGTCCACCATGGAAAGAGGATAAAGCGGATGTCTCATCAATTGATATTGGGCCAATCAAGGAATGAAGCGGGCAGTGACAGGGGAAGCGGGTCCTTCGGGGGTATCTCACTACAGCTTGAGAATGTGAGCAAGGTTTTCACAGGACGAGCAGGGACCATAGAGGCCTTGCGACCAGTAAACCTCACTATCGAAGCCGGTGAATTTGTATGTTTACTCGGGCCGAGCGGTTGCGGAAAGTCGACCTTGCTCAGTATCATCGCTGGCCTGGAACCGGCGACTACGGGTAGTGTGATGGCTGATGCCAGGAAAGTGCAAGGTCCTGGCACGGACCGTGTACTGTTGTTTCAAGAGGCGGCCCTATTTCCCTGGCTGGATGTCCAGCACAATGTCGAGTTTGGACTGCGTCAACTTGGTACACCGGCTGCAGAACGTCGAGCGCTTGCTCGACGCTTCCTCGAGCTGGTGCACTTGAAGGGGTTCGAACGCAGTTACGTGCATCAACTTTCAGGTGGTATGCGCCAACGCGTCGCGATCGCGCGAGCACTAGCGATTAATCCCGCGGTGTTGTTGATGGATGAACCCTTTGGCGCGCTGGACGCCTTGACCCGCGACAGGCTGCACACCGAACTAGAATCCATCTGGTCATCAACGCGCAAGACGGTGCTATTTGTGACGCATAATGTACGCGAAGCGGTAGCCCTGGGGGACCGCGTGCTGGTTTTCTCACCAAGGCCCGGGCGTATCGTGCGCGAGTTTCGTATCAACCTGCCTCGCCCACGCTCGCTGGAAGATCACTCGCTGGTGGACGAGTCGGCGGAAATTTTAACGGTGCTACGCGAAGCGATAGGCGAGTATGAA
>CATPCK010000387.1 GCA_955652655.1 uncultured Ktedonobacteraceae bacterium
AACACCTATGAAAAAGTGCCGAGAGTATACGCTCTGTAGGGCTTACGTGACATCAGGCCGAGTACTAGCGCGGTGTCATGGCCAAGCTGCTGACGCTCTTTCAATCGGCCACTAGCTTGGTACGAGCCAAGGGCGTCTTGTCAGCCCAGTTGACCAACCAGTACCAATGTTGCATCTACTTCTTAACAAGTTCCTCCATTTGAAGCACCGTAATCAAGTTGCGTTACTTCAACATTTGTAATGCCATTTCCAAAATACTTGTAATGATACGGATGTATTGTGCAGGTAACAGCGTAGCCATGGTAGTATTTCATCCACATGTCTGAATACCCGCCTTGACTCTCGTTGTCTACTTCGTTGACCTGGTAGATGTTCACCCCCAAATAGCCGAGTCCTTGGAAACAGAGCTGGCCACCATAATCGTTGTTCCATACCTGGATGTTGGTTGCACCCACATTACAAGTAACGCGATTAATGCATCTTTTCTCTTTTCAAGCTATTTCAAACACGTCTCTCCCGGTACTTTGCGCTCTGTAGCAGCTCACGTCACACCGGGCTATTTGAATGGTAGTGGGTCTAGATGGGCAAGGTGGATCTTGGACTGAATCCCTGATCATGCCTTTCACTTGTTGAACCTTTGTCGCTCCCGCTTCGTATAGAGGGGGTAGACAGTACGACGGGTGAATCATTCAGGAAGTATATATGAATAAAGAACAACTCATTAGCGAAATGCTCTTGCTGCCGACCACAGCCATCGAGTATCATGTTAGCCAGCACTTAGTCCAGTTATTCCCTGATAAAGCGCTGATCGAAGGAGAGATGGGCAATTTCAATCTTGAGGGATATGCCAAAGCGAAACACTGTATCCTCACGCGCAAGACGTTTCTCTACAATCAGATGACAACCTATTGGAGAGGGCCAGAGCCAGAAGTGATGCATCCCCATCATCTGATGATGCCTATGAGTATGAGGGCTACCTCCGTCAATGGTAGACAACCGTTTCCCAGGGAAAAAACAGCAAGGGAAGGTTTAGAGCCAGCAACCTCGGATACCGTCAAAAAAGCCTGGTTTGATGTGCATTGGCAGGAATATACCCTTGATGTGCTCATCTTGAACATCGAAGGGGAAGGGCTTTTCAAATACCACTTCTGGATTCTCGCGGAGACCGAAGAAGTTGCGCGAAACTTCGTTGCTGCTGTGTGTGAGTGGAACATGGAGATTCGCTCCGAGGTGCTGGTCTTCGACGATGGTTATTGGCACAAAGACGAACGGCTCTTCCAGGATATTCAGAGCGCGACGTTTGAAAACCTCGTGTTGCGCGGGAACCTCAAACAAGAGATCCGTGATGATCTCGTGCAGTTCTTTCAGTCACGAGCTCTCTATGAAGAGCACGATATTCCCTGGAAACGTGGTATCCTGTTTGTTGGCCCGGCTGGAAACGGCAAGACTCACACGGTCAAGGCGCTCATCAACTCCTTAGAATATCCTTGCCTCTATGTCAAAAGCTTTCGAGCACCTCACACTGGAGTTGCTGACGAAGTCAACATTCGCCAGGTGTTCGAACGAGCGCGCAGAAGTACTCCGTGTTTACTCGTCCTGGAGGATCTCGACTCGCTTCTCACGTCGCAGAACCGGTCATTTTTCCTGAACGAGTTAGATGGTTTTGCCGCCAATATCGGCATTGTGACACTGGCGACAACGAACCACCCGGAGCGGCTGGACCCGGCCATTCTTGAACGTCCCAGCCGCTTTGATCGCAAGTATCCTTTTGGGCTACCAGAGCAAGCAGAGCGGAAGGCGTATATTGCCCTCTGGAATGAGGCCCTTAAACCCACGTTGCGTCTTTCCGCAGAGGAGATGGAGAAGATCGCCGCGGTGACTGAAGGTTTCTCGTTTGCCTACTTGAAAGAGCTGTTCGTGTCCTCAAAGATGCGCTGGATTGCTAACCCACAACAAGGGTCGATGGGGGAGGTGATGAATACCCAGGTAGGCAAGCTACGTGAGCAAATGGTGAGCGCGGAGATGCTTGTCTCTCCTAATTCTGCTGAGGACTTATATGACTTTCGATCCTCATGACCTCACTATAATTTCCGAGACGAAACGTCTTCTTTAACTCTTTCTCCTATCCTCCGTTTGAGCGCAGCTTATACACTTTAATCGCCACCTGGAGCGTCAGCCAGTTGCTCCGCTCCTGGAGATCGATGTCACACAGCGACTGTAACCGCTCTAAGCGCTGAATCAATGTATTGCGGTGCACAAAGAGCCGGTTAGAGGTCTTGGTCAGGTTTCCTGCGCATTCAAGGTATGTCTCCAGCGTATCCAGCAGGTCAGTCCCTTTACGGTGATCGTAGTTTGCAATGCGCGCCACCTGGTCCTGGTACATGTCGCGCAGGTCATCCATGCGCGCGATCTTATACAGGTAGCGATAAACACCCAGGTCGTTAAAGTGAGTGACTCCCCCTTCCCTGTTGAGACTTTGCCCCATTTGCAGGGCCTCACTTGCCTCGGCAAAGCCACGACGGTAGTCGCTAATGTTCTGACATGGATTTCCCACTCCCATAGAGAGCCTGGCATTCTGCTCGCTGCGCATCTGGCGAGAGAGATCGCGCAGCCATGTTTTGAGGCGCGACGCGGCTGGATCTTTGCTCAAACAGAACAAACAGGTGAGAATATTTTCGTGCTCGTAGAGCATTGAGCCGGGGTAACTATCTTGAATACGGCGTCGTATCAGGCCATAGATGCGTTTATGAACTGCCAGGCGATCCTCTTCCGTTTGGAGGGTTTGTATATTGCCTGTGCTGCCTATCCCTGTCCCTCCCGCCTGGTTGTTGTTCTTGTCGTCGCGCTCCTCATCTAGTTGTGAAATTTCAATCAGCACCGCCAGGTGAGGCTTGGTGAGGTCGCAGCCCAGGTAGTTTGCGCGTTGGCGCATCGAATCTTCTGCATCGTACGAACCAAACATAAGATCATCAAAGAAACCCTTCACCAGGTTTTTCTGCGCTAACAGATCTACCAGGTGGCTATTCTTGATCGCTATTGCCACCTGGTTAGCAATGGTGCTCAGCAGGGTGTGATCCTCAGAGGTATAGCGACGAGTTTTGTTCGCGTAGCAGTTTATCAGTCCAAGATGTTCGGTTCCAGCAATAAGTGGGGCAGAGAGCAGCGCCTTATACTGCGTGTCTTTGAGAGGGTTCAATCGCTCAGGCGTATGCAGGCTCAAATCAGGGAGCTGCCCGCGCGCATTGTCTGTGTGGAACGAGACTTCATTTGTTTCACGCAGTTTTTCCCATACATGCCGGTCAACTTCAATGGGCTGAAAGTTCAAGGCGCGATCATTCAGGTTAGGCGAGGAGGCGCGCACGGTTAAACGGCCTCGCGTCTGATCCATCAGCATAATGACGCACAGATCAACCTCCATGATTTGCACTGTCAGCGTCGCTAGCGAGCGCAACATATCATCGAGATAGAGGCCAGAACTGATTGTCTGGCTCAAGACCGCCAGCGAGGTAAGGATGCTGAGCTTGCGCTGTGTACTCTCAAAAAGCTGGGCGTTCTCGATAGCGGAAGCTACCAGGGTGGCCGCATTACTGACGAATGCCTGGTGATTCTCTGTAAATTCATAGGGAGCGACCGTGTGCATAGTGATCACGCCGATCAGGTTGCGCCCTTTGCCGATGATTGGCACCGTCATAATAGACTGGAACTTTTCCTCTTCCAGTTCGGGGAAGTAGTAAAAGCGCGGATCCTCCATCGCCTCGTCTTTCAAGATCACAGGCTTCAGCGTCAGACCTACCCAGCCTGTAATCCCTTCCCCCAGACCCAATTCAATCTTTCCTACCAGGTGCTCATGCTGTTCACCGGTGCTCGCCAACACCAATCGATCTTTATCCTTGTTATAGAGGTAAATGAAGGCTGCATGGCAAGAAATAGCGCGAGCAATGATATTTACCAGGTGGCTGAGTACTTCATCAAGTTTGAGCGTCGAGCCTATCGTTGAGATAACCTCATTCAGTAATACGTTTTCTTCTCGACTGATTGAAAGAGCGGCTCGCAGCTCACTATTCTCTTTACGATACTGCTCGACATCGGCCTTATCTCCTATGCTGGAACTGGCCGGAACTGCTTTGTGTGAATGTGAGGAAGACATGCCAACCTCCTGATGAAACAGACTCCATCCTTGAAGGAGCACTGGAGATTTCTGGAAGGTATCCCTTGCATGCGTCGCTTTGAGGGTATTCCCACCTTCTCCCTGATGCCCAGAGGATGGAGAGTCTGATGAACGCTGTTTGCTAAAGATAGGTAGTATGCTTGCATTCAAATAGAATGGTCATGAGCACCCAATAATCACCACTCAAGTCGCGTTATTATGTATGATATGCATATATGTTTTATTGTACATACTTTTTGTTCTGTAGTCCAGCCTGTTGGACTTATGTTTTACCGATTAGTACCGGGGACAACATATACAGTACGAAAATTGCCATTTATTTCGCGTTTTTCTTAAAAATTCGCAATAAATCAAGCCGATTTTTACGTTTTTCAATAGCAAGTAACACCTCTAGCTAGTTCGCGGTGTTTCTGGTATAATTGACGTATCTCAATGCTGGTAAGTGTGACGCTGTGTATTCTCAAACGTAGCTCTCATGCGGCGCGCTTTGTCATACGCACAACAAGTTAAGTATTTTTCCTATTAGACTCAGAAGCAGCGGAGTACTTTTGAGTGTCAGCTATCTCCGATGAGATAGGGCTCGACTGGCGGCCCTCACCGGGAAGTATACAGCAGTTTTTTCTCCAGGAGGATGAAGAAATGGCTTCCGATGTCGTAACCATCCCAGAAGAACAGGGAGTTGAGACGCACGGTATTGAACGTGTCTCCCCGGAGACCCGTACCCATGTTCGTATTATCGACAATTTCACCATGTGGCTCTCCGCCAATCTCGTGATCTCTACAATCGGCCTTGGCGCTCTAGCTGTTCCGATCTTTGGCCTTGGTTTTTGGGACAGTGTGGCTGTTATCATCATTTTCAATCTATTGGGCGTTCTACCTGTTGCCTTTTTCTCCACACTTGGCCCGAAGTTGGGCCTACGCCAGATGACCATCTCACGCTTCTCCTTTGGCTGGGTGGGCGGTATCATCATGGCACTTTTCAATGTTGCTGCGTGTATTGGCTGGTCTGTAGTTAACGTCATTATTGGTGGTCAATTGGTCGCGGCACTAAGCGGTGGAGTAATTCCAAGTTGGGCCGGTATACTCATCTTAGCGATTCTCACTACTTTGGTCAGCATTTATGGCTACAGGTATGTGCACCGCTATGAACGCTGGGCCTGGATTCCCATGGCTATCATATTCGCTATCATGTTCTTTGTGGCCGCTCCACATTTTCACATTATAGCTCCATCTAATACAACTACCGCTGCCGAAATTGCTGGCTTCCTATCCTTTGGTGGCGCCGTTTATGGTTTCGCTACAGGGTGGAGTTCCTATGCTGCTGACTACAACGTCAATCAGCCCCAGGAAACTCCCGCGAGCCGCGTCTTCTGGCTGACCTTCCTGGGCGTCTTCATACCATGTGTGCTGTTAGAAACGCTCGGTATGGCCTTTACCACTAATTCCCCCTGGGCGGCTACATTTGCGAATGGACTTGTTGGTGATCTACTTGCCGCGGTCGTCAAACCACTGGGAGGTTTTGGAACGCTTATTCTGGCGTTGCTTGCTCTGAGTGTCGTCGCAAACAATATCCCGAACGACTATAGCCTTGGTCTGTCTGTACAGGTGTTTGGCCGTCCCTTCCAGCGCGTCAAGCGCTACGTCTGGACGCTCATCGGTGCGGTGCTCTACGTTGCGATCGCGCTTCCTGCTGCAGCAAACTTTGCGCACACACTGACCGACTTCTTGCTGATCATTGCCTACTGGCTGGGCCCCTGGGCGATTATCCTCATTGAGGAACACTTTGTATTCCGTCACGGACAGTACAA
>CATPCK010000388.1 GCA_955652655.1 uncultured Ktedonobacteraceae bacterium
AGAAATATAGCAAATTTGTTCCAAAAAAGCTTGCATATTGCCACACATGGGTGTATACTCGTCGTAGCTAGTAATTAGAACATAATATCTAATCCCTGTAATTACATGAAAAACGAGAGGACGGTAATAATGTGGCTCAGAAATATTTGCAACCGCGCAGCGACTATCGCTCCGCGCAGAGAGCACGCGTAAATACTGTACCAGCGTACGATGAAGATGAATTTGACGATGCCGAGCCTGTCCGTATGCCCAGTAGCGCTCTTCATTATCAACGGCTGGCCGATGTAAGAACGGAAGTTGGTCGTGCACCGGCTGATGTAAAGGTGCTAAGTAGCCAGCGAAGCTATCGAGCGAGTAACAGATCGACCATTCCTCCTCGTCGCAGCGCAACACAGACGAGCATACCTGTAGTACACGGCTTGCGGCAGCGTGAAGCGGACACGGAGACGAATGAAATTGACATTCGGAACACAGATCAGTTAATTGAAACAATCTCCAGGCCTCGTTTTCATTGGACCGTATTACTGGGTATGGCAATGTTTACGATGTTGATCGGATGGGTGTTGTTGACCATGCTAGCGAACTGGTGGCAGGTGACGCAAGATGATTGGCATTATGGTCGACCGCGCACCTTCCAGGTAGACATGATCGTAGGTCATAACGATTCAGCGACTAATCCAAGTCATTTTTTAGCGATAAACTTACAGCGCCATATACAGGTCATCGAATTTCCTGGCGGGGATGCCTCAAAAGCGAAGATTTATACGGGACCGACGCTAGTTGGCCCTGGACAGGAATTGGCAGTGGTAACGCTGACTTTTAAGGACGTCAATGGAGATGGGAAGTTGGATATGATTGTGAACGTACAGGATAGCCATTTCGTGTTTATCAATGATAAAGGGCAGTTCCGCCCGGTACGTCCCGGTGAAAATGTTCAGTTATAATACTAAACCATAAAGAGGGCCACAAGGAGATATATGTCTCTTGTGGCCCTCTTTCTGGTTTAATAACTCTAGCTATTAGGAACCGTGCCCATTTCGCCAGAGGCGTCGTGGCTCACTTGTCCAACCTGTACCGGTATGGGCTGTGTGGTATGTGTGGCAATCACATGCAGCGATGTTGGCGCAGTGGTGACAGGGAAAGAGCGAGCTGGGGTAGGTAACTCTTCTGATTTCATGGTATTCGTTGGATTCACGCGTAGGGCTAATACAGCGAAAGTGACCATCCATGCTAATAGAAACCCGAGCAGTGTCCAATCAAAGATTGCCTGGGTTATTGTCAGCGTGGTAGAAGCATTCATGGGTGAGTCCTCTTTCAAGTTCCATTCGTGTATAAAGGATAAAATGGGATATATCCTTGTATTCTACTAGACGATTGTAATAAACAATATTAACTTCAGTTACACCGAGCTACTATCGCTATTTTTGGGGGGCGCCAGGTTTTAAGGATACTCCCCCGAATATCCTCTAATTAAAAAACGGCGTAAGGGCAAAAAAAGTTGCACGGGAAAGTTGCTTTCAAGGACGACGCTGAAAAAATTAGGTAGAATTGATAGTATAAAGCATCTTGTGCTTTTTAAAGAAACCTGTCACAATAGCAATATAGTCCTAATTCAGTTATTATGAAACAAAGGAACAAATGGTATGGATCAGGTGAAATGGCAGCGAAGGCGCGACATTCTTCTCTGTATTGTCTGTATTGGAATTATAGTATGGTTTGCCTGGAATCTTTTGCTGGGCCTGTTTTTTCATGCTATCCTCTTGCTTTTGCTCTCCATGGCGGTGGCTTTCTTGATCACGCCAGGAGTAGACTTACTGGAAAGAAATAAAATACCTCGCGTTTTCGCAACACTCTTGATGTATATCATTGTTCTTGCAGGACTCTTTCTTCTCTTCTCTGCGCTTGCCTACTCTTTTATTCAACAGGTGTTTAGCTTCCGGACCATCGTCACCAATTTTTTTGTCGCATTGCCAGATCAATTCAGGTATCTGGATGACTTTCTGGTGAAAAGGGGGATTCCGCAGGCGAATATTGATGATGCAATCAATCAAGTCAGAGGACAATTAGTAGGCTTTGCGCAGGCCGCTGCTACTAATGTGGTGAATATCGCTTTTGTAATGACCAATGCTTTCATCGATATCCTCTTAATACTTGTCTTGAGCTTCTACTTTACCCTTGATGGGAAAAATATCCGTAAAAACCTGAAAAGTATTGTACCGGAAAATCAGCAGAAAACAGTTGACGTGTTTGAAGATGCCCTCAATCGCGTTGTTGGCAACTATATCCGTGGGCAGCTAACCCTGGCGGCAATTATAGGCGTCCTGGCTGGCGTAGGGTGCTATTTCCTGGGATTAAGTGGTTACGCGATCATTATTGCCTTTTTAGGTTTTCTCTTCGAGACGATCCCTATGGTAGGTCCGACGCTAGCCACTATTCCTGCTGTACTCATATCGCTGATCCTGCCCGACCCGTTTCCACGCACTATTTGGATTATCCTATACTTTGTTGTCGTTCAGTTGCTTGAGAGTAATGTCCTGGGACCTCGTATCGTAGGGCACGCGGTTGGTCTTCACCCCATTGCTGCAATTCTTTGCTTGATTATCGGCGTCCAGTTGATTGGCGCCTTCGGCGCCTTAATAGCAACACCCATAGTGGCGGCTGCCTGGGTCGTCATCGTCAGCCTTTATAATTCAACCAAGGGCAAGACCGCCGACCAGATGCTCGAACATAGTAAACGTAAACCGCTGGTTATTCGACCGCCAGGCGTTCTCATGCACAGGCGAAAGAAGGTCGACACTAAGCCAATTGACCATGCCGCGGTAGATGTACATGAAGTTGAGGCTGACGACCAGAATGTAACAACTCCTATAGTGAAGGGGAACCCGCTACCTCGGGAGCATATCAACCTGTTGCGTCCGGTACCAGATGCCCCGCCCGCGGAAGATCAGAACCAGGACATTGAGGACCAATAAAAAAGAGACTGATTTGCCGCTCGTGAGGAGCAGCAAATCAGTCTCTTTTTTTGATTGATGTTAGCGTGTTGCGCCTA
>CATPCK010000389.1 GCA_955652655.1 uncultured Ktedonobacteraceae bacterium
AACCGAGACACAACAACCAATTTTCGAGTTTTCGGGCAAAAATATGAGCCTGGACTTTTGCAATACAATTCATGACCGCACGAGTAGTAGTCCTCGTGAGCTGCTCACCAGCTACGACAGCCTGTTGTTATGGGGGGGGGAGGCGCATATTCTTTCAGAAGAGGAGGCGAAACTGCTGGAGGAGGAAGCTCGCCATCATAAAGAGGAAGCGGCAGTGACATTGCAACAGGCGATAGAGCTGCGCGAAGCCATCTACCGCCTGTTCGATGCTATGACACAGGGAACTTCACCCGCGGAGAGCGACCTGGAGACGTTCAATAGCGCTCTTTCTCACGCGATGACACATAGCTGCGTTGAGGCGGGTCCACATGGTTTCGAGTGGGGCTGGCAGCCTGAAAAGCGCAATCTTGACCGGCCGCTATGGGTGGTGGTACGTGCAGCAGCCGACCTTTTGACCTCGGAACAATTGGAAGATGTGCGTGTATGCGCATCTGAAACCTGCGGCTGGCTCTTCCTGGATACAAGCAAAAACCATACGCGCCGCTGGTGTGACATGAAGAGTTGCGGCAACCGGGCCAAGGCGCGCAAGCACTACAGCCAGAAGAAGCGAGCTTCGTAAGGCTTTTCTAAAGTCACCAATCGATCCGCAAAGACGTATAAATATTGGTGGTTACATGCAGATCATGTAATCCATGAATTTTGTCCTGACCCATCATTAGTTGTAGTTTTCGGCTGCGCTTCAAGCTTATTTGAACCGTAGCTCATTCCATTCAGAAGGGTGAGTAACTATGCCACAAAACACTCAGAATCAGGGGAACCAGCCGGGGCAAGTAGAAATTCAGCAGTGTATTCGAGACTGCATGAACTGCTACCATGTGTGTTTGCAAACTGCTAAGGCCTGCCAGCAGGCAGGTGGTGAACATGCCAGACAAGAGCACGTTTGGATGCTGCACGACTGTGCTGATATATGCCAGGCTGTAGCCCACTTCATGGAACACAATAATCCACTCTATGGTTATGTTACTTCTGCCGCTGCCCAGGTAACTAATCATTGCAGCGAAGAATGCGCGCAGATGGGTGATGATGATTGTGCCAATGCCTGCAAGAACGCGAGCTGGTCTTTGCAGCAGATTTCAAAAATGGTGGCATTTTAGGGTGTGTTTGCAGGCGTGAGGTTGCAGGCTGGCCGGACGTATGTAATACGGATCGTTTTCTCGCATCGCTTGAACAGTTGCAGGGAGCCAGCACATGCAACCCCGCCTGATAAAACACGCAATACCCTTATTTCTTTGTGCCGCTGTAGCTTTTGTCGGTTTAGCAGGTTGTAATGATACTACAACCAATCCGCCGGCACGAACAACTACTCCAACGGCGTTCTATACACTTTCAGGTGGCGGCCGCTGTGTCACGCTGGGCGCACATCCAGGGCCACCCTATACAAACGTCCAGGTGAGCAACGATACCTATCGTGCTCACAGCGAGCCGATGCTTGTCGAGGACCCGCACAACCCATTGCACCTTGTCGGTGGCTCCAAGTTCTTTACTGATCCAGCCCACTATCGCTTTAAAATTGGCTTCTTTGCTTCGTTCGATGGCGGCTGTACATGGAGCGATGGCGGCGTGCTGCCCGGCTTCGAACAATACGGTCTGACCTCTGACATCAGTTTCGCTTTCGGTACCCATAACGAAGTCTACGCGGCGGTTCTGAACACAGGCAAGACCGCCAGTGGTATCGCCGTCTCGACCTCTCATGATGGAGGCAAAACCTTCGGCCTCCCTGTTTCAGTGACGCTGAATCCGCCAAATCGGGGATTTAATGACAAACCGTGGATGACTGTTGACCAGACGGAAGGCAAGTATAGCGGGAGCATCTACGTGGTATGGTCCTTCGACCATAACGGGAACTGCGGCGACGGCAACAATTGTAGTGAGGAACTGGCTTTTTCGCGCTCCACCGATGGTGGGAAGTCTTTCTCGCGCATGCGTCTCGTAGAGGGCGATGCCCCCTTTTGCACCAATGCTACTACCGGTCGCCCCGCTCACGCTACCAGATGTGACGCGGCACAGGGTGCGATCCCTGTTGTCGAACCTGATGGCACACTTGCCGTCGCCTTCCCTTACATCGACCTGATGAGCGGCCACATTCCTACACGGCTGTTGGTGACCACCTCGCCTGATGGCGGCACGACCTGGACTACGCCTGTGCTGATAGCGACAATTCACGACATCGCGGGTAGGTTTCCGCCTGAACGTTATCGTAATATCTCGCTTCCTGCTTTCGCCTGCGATCCAAAGACGGGCCAACTCTACCTCACATGGTCGGATAAGGGTAACGGAGACGCGGATATTCTCTTGACTACTTCGAAAGATCATGGCCAGAGTTGGACGGCACCTATACGCGTCAACGATGATCCCCTGCGCAACGGCGCTAATCAATTCCAGCCGCAAATGGCGGTCGCGCCCGGCGGTGTCGTTAGCATCTCGTTCTTCGATACTCGTAACGATGCCCAGCACAGGCTGATCGATGTCTATCTCGCTCAGTCGACCAACAAGGGGGTATCGTTTCTCAAAAATGTGCGCGTGACAACACAGAGCTGGGACCCGGCAGTCGATGCTCCCATTGATGGTGCTGGCCTCCAGTTCATCGGGGATTATCAGGGACTGGCCGCCGATGATCACTTCGCTCACCCTTTATGGAACGATACGAGAACGGGGAAACAGGAGATTTTTACTGCGGCGGTGCCGAGCGCAAGACCTTAACACACAGAAGGCCTAGCCCAGCACATCCACCAGCTCCCTTAAAAACAACTCGGCATCCGTTACCACGGCAGCCGCCTGGAAACTGCCCCTGTCCGCCAGTTTCGTCACTACCGCCGGGTTAATATCTACCACCACTGTGCGCACCGCCGAGGGAAGCAGGTTCCCCGTGGCGATGGCGTGCAACATCGAGGCGATCATGAGCGCCATCTCGACTCCCTGTACCTCTTTGCGCATCCTTCGCTGCGCCTCTTGCATGTCGTTGATGACGCCGGGCATGGGGCCATCGTCGCGGATAGAACCGGCCAGCACCATGGGAATATTGTGCTTGATGGCTTCGTAGGTGAGACCTTCACGCAGCAGGCCTGTCTCTATGGCTTTCTCCAAAGAGCCGACCGCGCGGATAGCATTAATAGCGCGTAAGTGATTGCGATGCCCTCCCTCAACCTGTTCGCCGCTGCGCAAGTCAACACCGAGGGAGGTGCCAAAGAGGGCCGATTCGACATCGTGGGCGACAATCGCGTTGCCGCCAAAGATCACCTGCACATAGCCACGACGAATCAGTTCGGCCACGTAGCGGCCCGCGCCAGTGTGGATTACGGCTGGTCCCAGCACAAAGAGGAT
>CATPCK010000390.1 GCA_955652655.1 uncultured Ktedonobacteraceae bacterium
CATGAATGAGCGTATCATGGGTAGAGTGTAGAATAAAAAAGCATTATGGAACAAGCGGCCCTATTAACAATCTTACGTACTGATACCGTCTATCATTTTCGCCTCGAACTTCCCGAAAGCTCATCTCAAGCGGGCCAGGAGTATATGATTGACCTCACGCCTGAGATACGTGAACGACTGAGGCGCACTCTTCAATCGACGGCACAGTACATGCAGACGATGGCGCTGGCAGATGTGAAACGACAGACCATGAAGCTGGGAGCTGTCAACGATTCACTGCTCACGCTAGGACGTTTCCTTTTTGATCAATTGCTCCCATCCCCAATCCAAGATGCACTGCGGCACCTCGATAGCGCCCTTATCATCGAGACCAACACTCCTGAAATTCCCTGGGAACTCTTGTTTGAAGGCAATACGAAATCTGGCCGTTTTCTTTGCCAGCATCTCAATATAGGTCGACAGGTGAGTGGCCGTGAGGAGGTACGTCCCCTTGTAGCAGATCGCGCTACCCGAAAAGTAGGACGCCGTGAAGCGCAGGGGCTGACAGTAATGTTCCTGGTGAATCCCGGCGGTGATCGTCCAGTGGCCGAAGAAGAAGTTGCTACACTTTGCACCACTCTGCCCGAATCGGTATCACGCATTATTCTTTATCGTCAACAGGCGAACCAATTAGAGATAAAAATGCGTATCGGCGCCGACTCACCACATGTTTTGCACTACGCGGGACCAGGCCCTTTAAAGGTAGGTGAAGAGCCTGTGCTGGCGCTGGGGGGCAGTTCTCGTTTAGATAGCACCGCTGTTGAGCAATTATTCCAGTCTTTACCCAGGCGTCCTCTGGTTTTTCTCAGTTACCATGAAGACGAGCGGCAGGGTCGCAATGGCAGTGGGGCCGTCAGTCAGCAGGAACGAGAAGAGTCTATGGAGCGCCTGGCGGCTAACTTGCTGGTGTCGGGGGCAGGTGCCGTCCTGGCGATGCGCTGGCCTGTCAACACACAGCGCGAGCGGGAATTTGCAGCGCTCTTTTATCAGGAAGTGGCTGATGGTGTGTCTCTGGGTGAGGCAGTGCGACGGACACGAATGAGCATGGTCCAGCACCGCCCCGAGGATACATCGTGGATGTCCTTTGTGCTCTACGGCGATCCTACGTTGCGGTTAGTGACAGCTTCAGCATCCAGTAAAGAGCGCAGCAGTGAGCCGCGTTTTGAGCCCTTTGATGATAATCACCTGATCCCTCCAATCATTCCCTCTTCTAATTCACTTGAACGCCGTTTTTTGCAGGAAGTGCTGGGTCTGGCTCTGATGGAGGCGCGGCGTATGCACAAAGACTACCTGGGGACGCCCCATCTTTTCATTGCTCTTACGAAGCTGGATGGGGGATGTACACAGGATGCGCTGCGGAGCCTTGGCTTCTCTCCCAAACAGGTACGTGATGTGATTCGTTTGGCGCTGGGGAATGGAAAGGCGACCAGCGATACGCCGATACTGCCAACGCGCCGTTGTAAGGAGATTCTTCAAACGGCAGAGCAAAATGCGCTGGAGTCCGGCTCAACTGCGATAGATGAGCGTGCAATCGCTCAGGCTGTGCTGAATGAAGGGGATGGTGTGACACATGAGTTGCTCACGAAACTGGGGATCAATCCGGCGCAGTTGATCGAACTTATCCTGACCAGCAATGCGCGTGCCTTGCTTGAGCTTGTGCCCTCGATCAGTGCGAGTCCAGTGGACGCGTCCATTGAATTGCCGGTAGGAATAAGTCCTGACGTGGTAGCGAAGGCCGGCAATTCAGTCCTGGAGCGCCTGGGGCGTGATTTGACCAGGCAGGCCAGCTTGAAACAACTGACGCCCCTGATTGGACGCGATAATGAACTCCGCCTCTTGATGCAGACGTTGATGCTCAAGGATCGCAACAATCCCGTTTTGATTGGTGATTCAGGCGTGGGGAAAACAACGATTGTGGGAGGCCTGGCCCAGCGCATTGTCGATGGCAGGGTGCCTGTCGAATTGCGCGGCAAACGGCTGATCGAGCTCTCGGCCAGTTCACTGGTAGCTGGCACTAAGTATCGCGGTGAATTTGAGGAGCGGCTGTTAAAAGTTTTAGAAGAAGCAGAGAGCGCCGGCAATATCATCCTGTTTATCGATGAGATGCACCTGCTTATTGGTACGGGCCGGGCCGCCGACGGCAGCATTGATGCGGCGGGTATTCTGAAGCCTGCTCTGGCTGGAGGCCGGTTGCGCTGTATTGGTGCCACAACCCAGCAAGAATATCGCCTGATTGAGAAAGATGCCGCCATGGAGCGCCGCCTGCGCCCGGTGATGATTGAAGAACCTACTGCTGAGGAGGCTCTGACTATTCTCACAGGCATGCGTGATTTGTATGAGCATCATCATAATGTCAGTATTACCAGGGAAGCGTTGCAAGCCGCAGTGCATCTTTCTGTGCAGTATCTACCCAATTTGCGGCTTCCCGACAAAGCGTGCAGTGTATTGGATGAAGCCTGCTCGCAGGCACGGATCTTTTCCATGGAAGATGCAGCAGGCGCGGCGCAGGGAACGAAGCAAGGGGATGACGGTGAAGGCGAAGAACTGGATGAAATGCCTGTGATCAATGCTTCAATGATCGCCGAGGTTATTTCACATCGCACTGGTATCCCTGTGCGCGCTCCAGGTCGTGAGGAGCGGGACCGCCTGTTGAATCTCGAATCTCGCCTCAAGTCACGAGTGATCGGTCAGGATGAAGCTATCGGTCGTGTCACGCAGGCGATTCAAGTGGCGCGCGCCGGTTTGAAGCAGCGCAATCGCCCTGCGGGCGTCTTCCTTTTCTTAGGACCAACAGGGGTTGGTAAGACTGAGTTAGCGCGCGCCCTTGCTGCAGAAGTTTTTGGTTCTGACGAACACCTGATTCGCATTGACATGTCAGAATACATGGAGAAGCATGCCGTCTCGCGCATGGTCGGAGCTCCTCCCGGCTACATCGGGCACGACCAGGAGGGACAGTTAACTGGTAAGCTGCGGCGCCGCCCGCATTGTGTCGTCTTGCTAGATGAGCTGGAGAAAGCTCACCCAGAAGTCTTTGATCTGTTCTTGCAGGTCTTTGATGCCGGCCGCCTGACGGACGCGCAGGGCCATACCGTCGATGCTCAACACGCCATCTGGATTATGACCTCGAATGTTGGTACCGATATGCTGGGTCGTTCGATGCCGAGTGGATTCCGCGCCAGTGTCAAGGGGACGGCGGAAGAGATGCAGCGCGAGCGCCTGCTGGAACGGCTGCGCCAGACCTTCCGTCCTGAATTTCTCAACCGCATCGATGAGGTAGTGATTTTCCACCCGCTGGGGCAGGAACAGGCCCGTGCCATCACACGCCTGCAGATGAACGAGCTGGGCGCTCGCTTGCTCGAACAGGGATTGACGTTGCATGCCAAGGATAGCGCTATTGACCTGCTCTGCAAAGAGGGATTCAGTCAAACGCAGGGAGCGCGCCCATTGCGCCGGGCCATCGAACTCCTGCTCACTGTTCCACTTAGCCTGCGCATCCTGCTTGCCAATATTCCCGAACATGGAGAAGTCCATGTGAAGGCCGTGGATGGCCAACTTGAGATCGATATTCGTGAGCCTGGGCAAATTGTAGAAGAACAGCTTGAGGAGGATGTGGGTGCCGAGGTTGATGCAATGTGATATTTTTTCAGCAATACTAAAGGCTTTTTCCGGCTCGTCCACCCACTCAAGTATTTTCTTCAGCAAACATACAGAGAAGGAGAGGAGGTCACTTCCATAGTAACCTCCTCTCCTCTTCTGCAATGCGGAGAGGGAAGCCAGACGATGGTATATGCTCTAGAGTGGTAGCGATGACCGAAGTATGTCTGGAGCAAGAGCTACAACAAAACACGCCCGGAGTCCTCCTCAGCAGCACATGCCTGGAGCCGAAGCTACAACAAAACATGGCTGGAGCAGCACTCAACAGACCGTGCCTGCAGCAGCGCTCAACAGAGCAAAGTGGCACCCCATCGATCACCCTCTACCACTAGTTATAGTATACTGGCTGCTACTTTACTCACACTTTTTTAAGGCTTCAACCAGCCTGGTGTGATTGTTGAGTCTCAGGAGTTCTTTATAGGCGGAATGGGGGATGTTGCTTACCCAGTGATTTTCACAAATAGAGAAGATTCTTCTTTGTCTTATGTAAGAGGTGAAAGTCACCGTAGCCTGGGGTAGGCCATTTTGTGGTATGATACAGCTTAGAAAATACATTGATTGAACAGGCCATTGGCTCTGTTCATGACTATAAACATCTAACTCAGGAGGCATCTTTTTTATGAAAGCCGTTAAAACACATGTTGGGCGCTGCGACACCTGTGGTGAGCCAGCGGCCTATGCACAGCTTCTGGCCGGAGGCCGTAAATTTCTTTTTTGTGAGCAGCATGCTCCCTTACTTGTAAAAAAGCAGGCAGAAGCTACGGCAACTGCCACAGAAAAAGGGAAGAAGTAAGCTTATTACACTGGTCTTTGGGCTGGTAAACCTTTTACAGGCGTTCCACTGCGCCAACTTTAGGGAGAATGCTTTCTTATGCAGCCAGTCATCATTACAGCAGCGATAGTGGGCGCGGAAGTAACAAAAGCACAACAGCCCAATTTACCAATAACTCCTCAAGAGATTATTCAGTCTGCCGTAGAGTGTCACGAGGCTGGCGCGGCGATCATCCATATTCATGTGCGTGATGCCGAGGGCAACGCAACGCAAGATGCCAGGCTCTTCCGCGAGGTTGTGGAAGGGATTCGCGCGCGTTGCGATGTGATTACGCAGGTATCGACTGGCGGAGCTGTCTGGATGAACGCCGAAGAACGCCTCCAGAGCATCGAGTGTGAGCCTGACATGGCGACGCTTACCACGGGGACAGTAAACTTTGGTGCGGGCGTGTTTATAAACGACCGCCAACTGGTGGAGACGTTCGCGCAGCGCCTGCGTGAAAATGGTATAGTGCCAGAGATTGAAATTTTTGATATGGGGATGCTCGATGAGGCGATGCGCTTACGCAGCATGGGATTGATCACTGATCCTCTCCAGTTCGATTTCGTGATGGGCGTTGCAGGAGGCATCGGAGCTGACCCGTCTCACCTGCTACATATGGTGCGTTCTCTCCCGGCGGGGAGTACATGGAGTGTGGCGGGTATGGGGAGGCATCAATTGACGCTTGGCGTGGTCGCCCTGGCCCTGGGTGGGCACGTGCGTGTCGGTTTCGAGGATAATATTTATTACCGCAAAGGGCAGTTAGCTCGCAGTAACGCGGAACTGGTGGCGCGCATTGCGCGCATCGCCCACGAGATGGAGCGGCCAGCAGCTACTCCTGCCCAGGCCAGGGAAATATTACAGCTACATAGATATAAAGCATAGGGAAAAAGAACATTGACACTGTTATAGAGTGCATGTTACTATTCTCATGTCAGGTAATCAAACAAGTATGGCGCGGTGCGCTGAACTCATATACGTCAACGAAACGAAGAACTATGTCTATCATTCACTTCATCCAAATGAGCAACTTTGCCGCCTAGGCGATCACGCCGGGCCTATGCGGCAGGAAGTGGCGCTATAAAAGCAACTACTCGCAAGCGGGCAGCGCCCGAATGTGCGAGTAGCTTCTTTTCGCTTTCTCATTAATCAGGCAACGTTTCCTTCCTCGCTTCTATTCTCGGGTGTGTCGCCGTAAGGAGCATTCCTCATCCCGGTGCTCTGGCGCGCTGTGCAATCCCGATCTAAGCAGAGATTGCTTGCTGAAGACCTGGAATCCCGAGGAGTCTGCTCCACTTACAAACTCTTGCATATGTTCCTTTGTGTGTTTTCTTATTACTCATTCTTCTTTCTAAAACTATCGTTAAATGTATGCTGCCAGGGGAGAAAAAAGCATGTCAACCGCACAAGATAAGCTACAAAAAGACCAGGTTTTCAATGGGGAAGAAGTCGATGCATCGAAGCCACGGCGGTCAATACCATTATGGCGTAATCGTGACTTTCTATTGCTCGTAAGCGGCCAGGCCGTGTCCTCAGTGGGATCGCAGATCTCGCTGGTGGCCTTTCCGTTATTGATTCTCGCGCTGACTAACTCGCCAGCACAGGCAGGCTTGATGACTGCCCTGCGTGGACTGCCCTTTGCTTTTTTTTGCCTGCCTGCCGGTGCGCTGATCGATCGCTGGGACCGCAAGTGCGTCATGATTCTCTGTGATATTGGCCGAGCGATTGCGCTGGGCAGTATTCCGGTTGCCCTTGCCTTTGGCCATCTGACGTATATACAGCTCTACGTGGTGTCATTGGTGGAAGGGACGCTCTTTGTCTTCTTTAACCTGGCTGAGACTGCGTGTATCCCTCATGTTGTGTCGAGGGAGCAATTACCAGCTGCTGTCGCGCAGAATGAGGTGCTGTACTCACTGTCGAGCGTGGTCGGACCAGCTATGGGTCCTATTCTTTATGGTATTAGCAGTGCCATTCCGTTTCTCGCCGATGGCATCTCCTACGCTGTCTCAGCCTTCTCACTGTTTTTCATCAAGGCGAAATTTCAAGAAGAGAGGGATGCTGAGCCACGGAAGCTCTGGGCTGAAATTGGCGAGGGTCTGTCCTGGCTCTGGCATAACCCGCTGGTGCGGTTCATTGCCGTGCTGACTTTTGGCCTCATCACACCCTGTTCAGGCTATGTGCTGGTGATTATCATCCTGGCAAAGGACTTGCATGCAACGAATGTAGTAACTGCCCTTATCTTCGCTGGCGGGGGTATTGGCAGCGTTATTGGCGCCTTGCTGGTGGTTCCCCTGCAGAAGCGGTTCAGTTTTGGACAACTAATGATCGGCACTGCCTGGCTCTGGATACTGGGATGGCTGCTCTATGCATTTGCGTTAAATCCCTGGGTGCTGTTAGCTGCTAACCTGGTGGGCTTTGTTGTGGTGCCGATCTATATGATGGTGCAGTTCAGTTACCGGCTGGCATTGATCCCAGACCGTTTGCAAGGGCGTGTGAATAGTGTCTTCCGCCTGATCGCCTTCGGCAGCCAGCCAATCGGCCTGGCTTTGAC
>CATPCK010000391.1 GCA_955652655.1 uncultured Ktedonobacteraceae bacterium
ACGCTGGTTGTCCAGGTGATGCGCATGGCAACCGCTCGTCGCCGCCCACAGGCCGGATTACTCCATCACACGGATCGTGGGAGTACCTACACGAGTGAGAGCTATCACGCGCTCTTGCGGCAAGAAGGCATGGTAGCAAGCATGAGTCGTACTGCTGATTGTGACGATCATGCCGCAATGGAAAGCTATTTTCATAGTTTCAAAGGCGAATGCATTGAGTGCCAGTCATTTCAGACACGAGCGCAGGCCAGGAGCATCACCTTTGATGACATTGAAACCTTTTATCATCGGACCCGGAGACATTCCACGCTCCGCTACATGAATCCGCTTGCCTACGAACAATTGATGTGTTAATCCCCATGTTTGGGGTCTCTATAAATTCGGGCGAAGATCAATCCTGCCCTCACCCTATTGCGCGGAACGAGGCTCACCTCAAGCTACAACGCTTACACTTTTTGCCCGCTTTCTCGGCATGCTGTTGGTCCCTTTTCCTTTCGGAGCCAGGTTAGCCGGTGTTCCTAGAACCCCCCTCAAGTTCTAGCCGACTGCGTCGGCGATCTCATCGTGCGTGACACGGCGCACGAAGCCAGCACAGAGTTCCTCGATGAACACATCGAACGCCCTCGTCGGTGCAAGTGCGATGTCCATGCTGACACACACCGTGGTTTTGGTATCTTCCATTTTTTCTTTGCTCACTTTCGGTTCACATGGTCCCTGTCTCATGCAGAAGACCAAAGGGAAATGCATTATTCTGTTCTCACACAGGAAGTCATGAGTGGTAGGAGGAAAAGCAGCATGACCCAACAAACATTGTATCGCAACGATTGCCCTCGTTGTGCAAACAAGGCTGAACGTCGGTTCTTCCGCACAAAATTGCCGTCGACTCTTTGCCGAGGGCCTAGAATTATGACAATATGGTTGTTTTAGGGGCTCTCCGTCAAATTTTACACCTGGCGAGGTTTGCGGGTCGTTAGCCTCAAACGCTGTGATCGGCGGATTGCAATGGTCGTAATCCTGCTTATTCCATTACTGTGTAAACCACGAGGCGCAAAGTTGTCTGGTGCTGGCTGGGAATCCATGTACCGGTGCAGGTAATCAGGTTCAGGAAGACGCCGCCGGTTGTCTCAAAAATGCCCTGTACGGGCGCTTGATTGGGTGGGTATGAAGCGATACGCAGCACGCGGAAACGGAGAGTCTGTCCCTGAGAGGTTACCACCATGACAGTATCACCTCTTTGCAAGTAGCGCAGGTTCCAGAAGATGGCGGGATAGCCTCCGGGACGATCAACGTGTCCATCGATCACCGCGCTTCCCTCTGCGCCCGGACGAGTACCATAGCTATACCAGCCCACTCCTTCCCAGGGATTTTTCGTTGGGGTAGCCAGATCTCCATTCGATTTGATGCCCACATCCTCTACAATAGCATTCACTCCAATGCGCGGTATTACCAGGCGCGCGGGTACAGCCGCCGCAGGCGTCGTTTCAGGTGTCAACGTCGTCACTGTCGGCGATACTGCCACAGTTGGTGACGGTTTATGCATTACTATTGGCGATGGTTTCGGCGTCACAGCCA
This sequence comes from uncultured Ktedonobacteraceae bacterium, assembly GCA_955652655.1. Lineage (GTDB taxonomy): Bacteria > Chloroflexota > Ktedonobacteria > Ktedonobacterales > Ktedonobacteraceae > UBA11361. Next base: position 1,573 of record CATPCK010000391.1, read on the forward strand.
GGGTTTGCGCACCGCACGCGCTGAGAAGCGTTGCCTGTACCAGCAATAGTAACATGATAGCGAATAGTGATGTAGACAGGCGCATTTGTTCAATTCACTCCTTTCCCTGGATATCTCTCTGCCCACGCAAGCTCTCTCCCCGACACTTTTTAGGTACGAGGGCGGCCGCAAGGGTCCCCGCACTCCACCGCACAACCAACCCCCACTCCTACAATGACTACGGAAGTGCCTATCCCTGGCACGTTCATTGTAGGAGCAGAAGTGTGGTGGATGAGGGGCGGGGACCCTTACGGTAGTACCCCTCATGCGTGGGATGATTATTTCTGCCGTGCAAGCGCAGAGCGGCGCGCAACAACGCTCGAGCCGATCAGCAGCAGAGCGATAGCAATGGCACCGGGGAACCAGGGATTGGAAGGTTGATTTGCCGGAGCTGCATTGGGGTCGCTGCCAGTGTTTGGCATACCAGGCACAGCCGCGACGGCTGCCAGCTTGAAACTGATAGCAGGGGTGCCACTCAGCAGGCCAACCGCGAAGACGCTGTAGACCATCCCGCCTGTGAGCGTCGCGGCAACTGGCACTTTCGTACCGGAGGTAGTCGCTGTCACGTCAAAAGTGTATGCGCCACCCGGTACGGTCAGGTAGCCGCTGGAATTTTTATAGGTCAGTCCACTGATGACGGTCTTACCGCCCACAGCCACGTTCACCGGGCCAGCATCGGGCGACAGGTGATAGACACGCACTTTTGCCATCGCGCCTGAGAGCAGGTTATTGTCGGCGAAGGCCGCCAGCGAGAAGCCGGTAGAAGTGGTGCCGATAGCCGCGACAGTATACGGGACGCCAGCCTCGACTGAAACCGTCTGCGTGATTACAGCCGAGCCTGCGCCCTTTCCGGCGGGGGCAACCTTAATCTCGTGCGAACCGGCGGGCAGGTTGACATAGCCTGTAACTGTGCCGAATGCGAAGTCGCTCAACAGTTTGCCGCCATCAACGAATACATCGACCGTTCCCGCGCCGGGGGAAGCATGTACCACGCGCACAAAAGCATTATTAGCTCTGGTAGCTGCGGCGACGGGTTGCGCCGCAGTAAAGACGAGAGCTACCGCTAGAGTCAGGACACCAAGTGTCAGCAGCACACTCTGTGCCGCGAAAAGTCGTCTCAATTTCATACTATGAAATCTCCTCTGCCATTTGTCATACGCTGTTCCTCCTCACGAGACGTTCGCCAGGGCGGTGGACGCGGGCCAGGCATCCTGCTCAGGCAACTGTTGCGAAGAGTCGAACAGCAATCAAAAAACACATGTAAGGCAGCATCGATGCTTGCACTTCATCGAGCGCGGGTATCGTTTGCTCACATGCGCAATCAGCATGTAGATCGGAACGATTGCGTACCCTGTTCGGTGGAATACAAGCTATAGACGCGAGTTTTTGGCAAAAGGAGTAAACCTCCACGAATAGTGGGCGAAAACAAAGAGAGCGCAGGGCGATCGGAGATAGCAAGGCCTGAGCCTTACGAAATGTCACCATAAATTCAGAGGCTGTATGCAAAGGTACTCCCCCAATTTGCATTCTCCGTGGTATTCTAGAAAGGAGTGAGCCAAAGCAAAGGGGAGAACCTGATGGGAAATCGAGTGACACATGCCGCCACGCATCTGCCCGAGGACGCAGTGTACGCCCGGATGCAAAGGGAACAGCGTCCCTGGCGCCGAAAGCTGTGGCAGATCATTTATCAAGCGTTGACCACCCCACGCAAAGCCGAGGACATTGCCAGAACAGTGGGCGTGTCGGCCTCAACCGTTCACCGGGTCATTGCCGCCTACAACCGGGAGGGAGTAGCTGCCATCGAGACAGCTGGCAAAGGTGGGCGGCGTCATCAGTACCTCACGCTGGAACAAGAACGCGCCTTTCTCCAGCCGTTCGTGGCCCGCGCCATTGAGGGAGAGATCGCGACGGTCGCCGAGATCCATCAGGCTCTTGAGGAGCGAGTGGGACACCCAGTCGATGACAGTACCACCTATCGCCTGCTCAATCGAGAGGGCTGGAGCAAGCCAGGTGCTCGTGTCAAGGCCATCTCCAGTCCTGCTGGCACCCCTGGGAGTCTGCGGATGCACGAGGAGACGGTTCACATGCGGCAACGGAGGAAGCAGCCGTCCCTGCCACGAGCAATGCCCCAGAAACGCTCATCGCGCGGCTACCCCAGCGATCTCACCGAGCAGGAATGGGCGATCCTGGAACCGTTGATCCCGCCTGCTAAAGGAGGCGGGCATCCGCGCACGACGGACATGCATGAGGTCCTCAACGCGCTCTTCTACGTGGATCGCACCGGATGCCAATGGCGGGCCTTGCCGCACGACTTTCCCCCGTGGTCCACGGTGTGGAGCTATTTCCGAGCCTGGCGCAACGATGGCACCTGGAAGCGCATGCATACGGCCTTGCGCGAAAAGACGCGCGTGAGTATGGGACGCGAACCAACGCCCAGCGCCGCCATCATCGATAGTCAGTCCGTGAAAACCAGCCAAAAAGGGGGGCTCGCGGGTATGACGGTGGGAAGAAAGTGAAAGGACGCAAGCGGCATATCCTCGTGGATACCACGGGCATGATCCTGCAGGTGCTGGTACATGAGGCCGATATCCAGGATCATGCAGGCGGCAAACTCCTCCTGGAACCGCTGAGAGGCTGCTTTCCCAGACTCAAGCTGATCTGGGTCGACAGTGCGTACAAGAAAGGTGACTTCATTGAGTGGGTGAAGGAGACGTTCGGCTGGGAGGTGGAGGCGGTGGAGCACCCCTGGACCGGCCAGCGTGGCGTCTGGACCCCAAAGGACACCGTCATCGATCCCGAGCAGGTCCGTCCTAGCGGCTTCCACGTGTTGAAATGGCGCTGGATTGTGGAAAGAACCTTCGCCTGGCTCTCCACCTGGCGTCGACTCGCCAAGGACTATGAGCTACTCCCCAGCAGTGAAGAAGCCTGGATCTGCCTTGCCATGATCCGACTCATGCTCAGGCGTGTGGCACAAAACAGCTCCTGAAGCCTTTGCACACAGCCTCTCATACCAACTTGCGTTCCAAGTAGTATAATAGATGAACTTCGTTTTCTTGAAAAGGAGTCAGCATGAGAACAATTGCGATAGAAGAGCACTTTCTGGCCAAGGGGTTCAGAGAAGCCATGCAGAGAAATGCCTCAAGCCAGGGAGGCGGCTTGCATCCAGCGATGACAGCAGAACGACAGGTCAAGCTTGCTGATCTCGGCACCCTTCGTTTGAAGGATATGGACATGGGCGGGATTGATCTCCAGGTGATCTCTCATACGGCCTCGGGAAGGGTATCGCTGCCTGCTGGCGAGGAAGTGAGGTTGACGCGTGAAGCAAATGATCAATTAGCCGCCGCTGCTCATCCCGTGGGCGCATACACCGAACGCAGCGCAGAGGACCACGAAAACGGGACCTATTCGGAAGATGGCGTTGAGCAGTCGATCGATCGCCTGGAGACACTGGCATGGCAGCATAACCTCAAATTCACCTGGCATGAGGAAAGCGGCACATGGGCGCTTGAGCCGATGGATGAGGAAGAGATAGCAGCGTACAAAGCGGCTACAGAAAACCAGGGGCAATCATGAGCCACATTTTTAGTACAGAGACGAAAACAACGACCAGGCCGCGCCATGATGCTACCATTCGTATTCAATACCTGGGGTCAGATGATACGAAATGGGGCGGGCAATGGCGTACTGTACAGCTGTACGAATTTCACCCTGATTTTGACAACCGGCTCAAGTTCAGGGGCTACGCTTACACATCCATCCCCGATGATCTTATTCGGGATGGGCGCTACCACACTGGCCTCTATTCCATCATGGGCCAGGGCTACCTGGAACATCCCTATCTCATCGTTCTGGAGACATCCATTCATGAAGACGATCTGCGCGAGCTGATGGACTATTGCCGCGAGCAAACGGACCAGCACAAACGCTATACCCCGGTTATCGTTCACCCACAGCCGCTACCGTTCCCGATGTTTGCAAAGGGCGAGAGGGTTGTTGTTGTTGGCAAGGACTCCTGGGACAAAGAGGACCACATAGGGCAGACAGGCACGGTTGCCGAGGATAGCTCGCCAGGCGGGATGAGTAGCGTTACCTTCGATAATGCTGAATATAACCGAGGATCCGACGGTCGAATCTATCAATCAATTGGTATGCCCTCCATCAGCTTGCGCACATTGGAACAGGGTGAACACCAGCGTAAAGGCGAGCAGACGCAATGACCGACCTCGACATGTGTGATACAATTGTGACAGATAATGTCACAATTCACCATTAAGCAATTAAGCAATTAAGCAATGGGTGCGCCACAGATTTTTGCAAAAGTCTTTAAGATGCGCTTCAAAGAAGCTTACTCGCCTATGAGTGTCCGCCTAAAGCTACTATATATCTTTAAAAC
>CATPCK010000392.1 GCA_955652655.1 uncultured Ktedonobacteraceae bacterium
CGAGATGGCCAGGCGTTGCCCCGTCTTGCAGGGAGGCGCCCAGATTTCTGTGTACGAAACCTTCCCGGTGATGTAGGGAAAGCAAAAAGGCTTGAGGCCCCGCCCCAGGGCGACCCTTGCGGCGGGGCCTCAAGCCGAATAGCTAATTTTTGCACACACCTTTATCGACTGTATTTCACTTCGTCACCGAGTATCTCATCGATTTGATGGAGCACATCGTCGGTGAGCGTCATCTCACTCGCCTTGGCGTTTTCTTCCACCTGCTGGGGGCGTGACGCGCCGATGATCGCTGCACTGACAATCTGCTTGCGCAGCACCCAGGCCAGAGCCATTTGAGAGAGTGTGTAGCCGTTTTGTTGTGCCAGTGTTTGCAATTTTTGTACGGCAGTCAGCACCTTGTCATTCATTAAATCTTGCATGAAGGAATTTGACTCAGGATCAGCTGCACGAGTGCCCTGCTCCGGCTGCTGACCAGGCTTGTATTTGCCTGTGAGGATGCCCTGTGAGAGCGGCGAGAAGACAACCTGACCGATACCCTCACGCTCACACAGCGGCAGCACATCGCGCTCAATATAGCGCTGGAGCATGTTGTAGATGGGTTGGTTTGAGGCAATCCTGTCAAGGTTGAGCTCGTGTGCTGTGTAGACTGCATCGTCAATTTGTACCGCTGACCACTCGGAGACACCGGCATACAGCACTTTACCCTGCGTGACGAGATCATCAAGTGCGCGTAATACTTCTTCCAGTGGGGTTTCAGGATCGTAACGGTGACACTGGTACAAGTCGATGTAGTCAGTTCCGAGGCGGCGCAAGCTGGCGTGGCACTGTTCCATAATATGTTTCCGAGAAAGCCCGCGATCGTTTGGCCCCTCTCCCATCGGAAAATAGACTTTCGTTGCCAAAACAAAGGAGTCGCGCGAGTAATCCTTCAGGGCACGCCTGACCACCTCCTCGGCCGCGCCCCGGTTATAAGCGTTGGCGGTATCAAAGAAGTTGATGCCAAGTTCATAGGCTTTGTGTATGCACTGAATAGCTGCCTCTTCTGCTACCGAACCTCCGTAGGTCAACCAACTGCCAAGAGCAATAGTACTGACGCGCACACCTGCGCGTCCCAACCGTCTGTATTGCATGGATTGTTCTCCCTTTCTGGTGATATACTCATATACTCTGTATACAGTATGGCACGTAGATAGGGATGTCAAGCTCAAGCTTCGTTGTGGACTACGGCAGCAGTAGGCTACTAAACTCTTCCTGGTGGAATATAATGAAGGGTGAAAGATGAGTAAGAGAGAAAAGTCCTCTGCTCGACTCTCTTTAGAAAGGCCGGGTAGCGGCAAAACGCTCCCGGATCTTTGATACTGTTCCCTATGATTATAACGAATGCGAAGTTGGAGTGTTGACAGGCATGCCATGATCAAAACAGTAGTAGAGTGTTTGGTAGGGTTGCCGAAACGCTATGACATCGTCAACAACATCTTCTGGCGCTGCCTGCTCGACGAGAAGGCGTGCCATAAAATCTGCAATGGTTTCCATCTCCGTCTCATGCATGCCCAGGCGCGTGACTTCGGTCGTTCCTAGACGGAGCCCGCCTGGATGATCCCAGTCTTCTGGCCTGTCGGCGGGGATCAAATTCTTGTTCGTGATGATGTTAGCTCGTGCCAGTCGCTGTGCGACTTCCAATCCACCGCCAAACTGGCGCACATCGGCAATGACTTGATGGGTTGTGGTAAAGCCTTTGTGTTCGCCGAGGACAGCGATGCCACGACGAGCCAGTGCTGCTCCAAGTGCCTGCGCATTGCGTACAATCTGGGCCATGTACACTTTCCCATAAGCAATCATTTCGGCGGCTGATACTGCCAGAGCTGCCACCCGATTCACCTGGTGCGTTGCTGCCAACACCGGGAACACTGCGTGAGTAAGAGGACCTGTCAGTTGTGCGTCATCCCACACCATGATCCCACTCTGCGGGCCGCTAAATGTTTTCCCTGCCGATCCTGTCATCACCATAGCCCCTTCTCGCAGCGGGTCCTGAAATTGACCGCCGGCGACCAGGCCCAGTTGATGGGCTCCATCAAAGAAGACGCAGCCATCCCACTCTGCAACGATGTCGCAAATGGCCTGGATGGGAAAGGGGAACAGGGTCATCGAGGCGCCCAAAGCGACCACCCTGGGGCGCACCAACGGGGCCACTTTGCGGAAGAGGTCGAGGTCAACTTCAAGTTCGACCGGATCGAACGGAATGTCAACGATCTTCAAACCACGTACCCCTGCTGGCCCGTCGACACGGTTGCTGGAATGCCCCCCGAAAGGCTGAGTGATGCTCATGATAACGTCGCCCGGTTCGGTCAGCGTTGTATAGACTGCCATATTGCCAATCATGCTCGCCACCAGCCGGTGGTCAGCATAGCGGGCACGAAACGCCTTTTTCAAGAGTTCGACACACAACGCTTCGATCTCGTCTATATGCCTGGTGCCCGCAAACCAGCGGTTCACCGGGCCAATATGCCCCTCGGCAGCACGTGTGCCTACTTCAGCAGAGAGGAGGGCCCTGACCGCCGGACTGGTTGGCGCTTCTGGAGCCAGGAGATTCAGACAACGCTTCCCGCGCCATTCTTCATTGCGGGTAACAGCCGCGAGAACGGCTTCCTGCATCTCCTGTGGAGAGGAACAGGCATCCAGCACAGCCCTTGCCTGGGCAAGCATTGCCGGGTCGTGAACTTCAAACTGATTGGTTGGGTCATGTACTTCGAGCATAGGATGGCCTCCTCAGGTCTTACTTGCCGGGTCGTAAAGAGACTGAACAATCAACTGTCCCAGGTTCAGCCAGTTCTGCTCCGTTAACGAAGCAGCCTGAGCTGAGAGCCTCTGCTCACACGCTGTGATAATAGCCTGATGCTGTAGCACCGAGGTGTGACCAGCGAGTGAACTGAATTGGGCGTATTCCAGGCGTCGTACTTTGGGCATGAGGCGATCCAGCGTATGCCGTATCTCGCTATTGGCCGATGCGCGAATGAACACGTCATGAAAACGATCGTCAGCCTGAATAGCACGCGTCACATCGCCAGCCTCCAGGGCAGCAACTAAACTCTCATTCGCCTGTCGAAGTGAGACAAAATCCTGCCCGGTTAATGTTTCAACAGCGAGACGAGTAGCAAGCGCGTGCAATACTGCGACTACCGGAAAGGCTTCGCATGCCGCTTGCGTGTCTAAGGGCATAATGCGCGTCGATGCTCCCGGAAGCGTTTCCACCAGCCCCTCATCCTCGAGTCGTTGGAGCGCTTCGCGCACAGGGGTACGGCTGACTCCGAGTTGTGCGGCGAGATCGAGATCGCGAACACGCTGTCCTGGGTGTAACTCACCCGAGACGATAGCTCGCTGTACAAGCTGGTAGACGCGTTCCCTTAGTGGGATGCGATCAATTTTCTCTAAAGTCTGTGGTTCCATGAATTCAATATATTGCATGCAATATACATACGTCAAGATGACCGGTCAGGCCGAACTGCCCGTCCATCTGCTGGCCCATCTGCCGCAGGGCCGCCGTCACGGTCCGACGGCCCCGTGCTAAGAGCGTGCCGATCAGCAAGGTCACGACCTTCTTCCAAGTTGGTGCCGTAAACAGTGGTTGAAAGTGCGCCAGAACAGTTATAATGGGACTGGGTAGGGACATGAGCAGCCTCCCGTTGATTACGATAGTGCTTTGGTCAGCTTCTATCTTACAACAGAGGTTTCTTCATGCCCTTTCCCATAAAAATGTACAAAGTCTGGCGGATCGAGTATTATATACGTAAAGAACTACAATTCTGAATGGATGCCCCAAGTAGCAAGCACAGGCGATCTGGTCGGTATCAATAGGCTCTTCACCTATGAAAGACAGAGGAGGTTTATGATGCAACGACGAATTGGAAATGTACGCTGGGGAATCGCTGGTCTTTTAGGAACCGGCATTCTGATTAACTACTTTGATCGTATCAATATCTCCGTCGCCACGAAACCGTTTGAACAGGAGTTTCATGTGTCTTCAGGAGTGATGGGCATCGTCATCTCCGCCTACCTGTGGTCCTATGTCTTGCTTCAGGTTCCAGTTGGCGTTCTGCTGGATCGATTTGGTGTCAAGTGGCTGGTGCGTATCGGGACATTTTTCTGGGCCGTAGCGTCCTATATGACGGCCATCGTCAGTGGACTAGGACTTGTGTTTCTGTCGAGACTCATCCTTGGCGCTGCGGAAGCGCCGATCTTCCCAGGCGCCGCCAAGGCGACCGGCTACTGGTTCCCCACCAAAGAGCGCGGCCTGGCAACCTCTGCCTTTGATGCAGCCGCCAAGTTCTCAAACGTCATTGGCGTCCCACTCGTCGCAGTAGCTGTCACGCTCTGGGGATGGCGTGCTGGCTTCTACGTGACAGGGACGCTCAGTTTGCTGTATTGCGCCCTCTTCTGGATCGGGTATCATGATCCAACGAAGTCGAAGCGCTTAGCGCCCGAGGAACGCGCCTATATTGTTGAGGGTGGATCCCAACAGGAGGGTCAGGAA
>CATPCK010000393.1 GCA_955652655.1 uncultured Ktedonobacteraceae bacterium
AATAAATCCAATGGTCGTGGAAGGGCAAGTGCACGGCGGCGTAGCGCAGGGAATCGGTGGAGCTTTCTTTGAGCGGCTCGTCTACAATGAGGATGGTCAAATCGTCAACGCCAGCCTTATGGATTACCTTCTGCCAACTTCCGCAGAAGTACCTCTCATCGTCGTTGACCACGTAGAGACACCTTCACCACTGAGCCCACTTGGGATGAAAGGAGCAGGAGAGGCAGGCGTCATTCCAGTAGCAGCTCTCTTCGCCTCAGCTATCGACGATGCGCTTTCGTCTTTTGGCCTACGTGTTCTTGAGATGCCATTGCATCCTTGTAGGGTATATGAACTTCTAAAGGAAACTCAAAACGCATCATAGAAAAGTAGGAGCTACCTGCGATATAGCAAAGTTCTGAGGCCCTTCCATCATCTTAAAATGAGGTGTTGACAAGCCATCCTTTTATAGAAAAAGGCAGCCGCTAACTCAGCATTATCCAAAAATACTATGCTGGTGGACGTTCAAATACTTATATGAGATACTCATCGGGATGAATGGCCGTTTATTACTGGAGGGCTACTCTATGTCTTCAATCTATCCACCCTATGGCAGTGCTCCTGTGCAGCTTTGCCAGCGTTGTAGCAAGCCACTTCCCCCTCGCGAAGTCTACTGCAGCAACTGTGGGCTGGTTAATACTCCAGCTCAATCAAATACTGCTTTTGCGCAGTCACCTTCTAACATGTCTTGGGAAGGTACTCCACCGCCAGGCCCTTCTGGCACAGGTCAATCCAGAGGACAACCATGGATACAGGCTCCTGTTCAGCCCTCAGCAAATAACCCCTTTGACGGTTTTTCTATACCTCAACAAGCCTTCGGTTCGCCTAATCAATACCATGCTGGTACTAATAACCCCTTTGGCTCACCTGACCAACAGCAGAACTCAAACAACATGTACGGGGCTCCAACACAGCAACAACCCTTTTATAATCAATCCACTCATCAGCCATCGCCACAAGGCTTCCGGCCTGAACAACCGCATAGTTTTCAGTCGGCTGGTTTTACCCAACCCCCCCTCATGAGTGGTTATCAACAACCTGGTTTCGCTCAACAACAAGCTATGGGTAGTTATCCCTCTGAAGGTTTTGCTCAGCAAGCGGAAGAACATAAGAATCGCCCAAAGATCGGTATGATCATTACCATCGTTGTAATTCTGCTCATTATTGTTAGTGGAAGTATTGGTGGCTATCTGTATGTGAAGAAGCATTCTTCTACCGCTACCACCCAGGCAATACCTACTACGGCTCCTACACAAATCCCTCAAGGGAAACCCTTGTTCAGTGATCCTCTCGTGAATAACAATATGGGCTGGGACTTGACCAGCAAACCTGGCGAATTTTCCGTCAAAATCGGGAATGGCTCCATGGTTTTAGAGGATGATAACAACAGATTGTTCTCTGAGTTAATTCCAGGCGGCAGAAACTTCAGTAATTTCTACTTGACGGCTGATGCTATCCTTTCAAAGGGAACCCAAAACAATGGGTACGGTATTTACATCAGAGGTGTATCCAATCAATCTTTTGATATTGCGACCTACTACCGCTTTGAGTTATATGGTGATGGAACCTTTGCCATTTTCAAAGGGTCAGTTGATAGTGCGGGTACATCTACCAGTAGCTTTCTCGTGAACTATTCTCAGTCTGCCGCTATACAAAAGCAAGGAAACGTCAACCACATCGCCATCAGCGCAAAGGGACCAACGATGACCTTCATTGTCAATGGGCAAACAATGAAGATTGTCACGGACAGTACCTATACGAGTGGATCAATTGCTTTTTTTGTCTCTAATCTTCCCCATACCACTCCTGGCGCCCAGGCAACGTTCTCGAATATCATCATTTACCCACCCCAATCTTAAACAAAATAAACCAGGAGGAGAGAGGTACAACAGGTTTCTCACAGTACAGTACCTCTCCTCCTGGCTTTAAACATCTATCTCCCCTTATTCGTTTTCCAAAAGCGCTTGTGCATACACAGCTGGGTCAACATTGCCGCCGCTTACGACACAACAGACATGTTTACCATAGAACAACTCTGGCCGGGTAAGCAGAGCACCAAGAGCCAGGGCTCCGGTTGGTTCGACTTTGAGGTTGACATAAAGGAAATAGCGGCGTAAAGCTTCCATAATGGTCTCATCTGCAACTTCAATGACGTCAGCCATTCCTTTCTGTAAAATCTCCCAGTTGAGATGGCCCAGGCTTAGTGTGCGCGCACCGTCGGCAACGGTAGCAGGCTCTTGCTCATTCGAGAGTAGCTGTCCACTATGAAGAGAGCGAGCAGCATCGTTGCCAGCTAAAGGCTCCGCGCCGATAATCTTTGTCTGCACTTGCAGGTAATCACGTGCAATGACCAATCCCGAACAAAGACCACCTCCACCAACAGGAACCACAATAACATCAAAATCAGCTACTTCAAAAATATCTTTGCCCAATGTCGAATTACCGGCAACTACACGATAATCATCGAATGCTGGCGCAATAAAGGCCCCCGGATGTTCTGCAAGTAACTGATGTATCCTCTCAATACGGCTCACCTCCCGTACATCTATCAGGTCAACAACACCCCCGTAAGATTGTACAGCCTCAACCTTTACCCGGGCTGAAGTTTTTGGCATGGTAACAATACATTGCTTGCTCAGCAACTTGCTGGCATAAGCTACAGCCTGCCCAAAGTTGCCTGATGAGGCAGCAATAACCTGTCGATGAGGAATACTAGAGAGGAGATTATAGGCGGCACGAAACTTAAAGCTTCCTGTATGCTGAAACGTTTCACTTGCGATCGTCAATTCACATCCAAGCTGATCTGAAAGTGCCGCGCTGGGAAGGATGAACGTAGACCGTATATATCGAGGAAGAGTCTCCCAAACGTTTCGAATATAATCATCGGTTAGCTCAGGCGCCTGAGCAAAGTGTAGCATGGTACAACTCCAGGTACTTCGTTACGTTACATATACAATGTACTTCGCATTGTACCACGCCAGACGGATAAAAATCAGAGGCAGGTTTTCTACACTCCAACGAACAGAAGAAGGCCTACCCCAGCCAGCTTTTCCTACTCGCCTGCACCAGCCTCTAAACTATCTTCACCCCCTGGCTCAACATTCACCGCTGCATCGGCAGTCGCGACTTCTTCCGGTTTAGTATCTCGCTCTCGCAAAATCTGATACAGTATGATGGAGCCAAAGGTCGCTGTTCCAATACCGCCAATCGAGAAAGTACCCACGTTGAGAACGAAATTACCCGCACCTAGCGTTAAGGCGACAGCAACTGTAATCAGGTTCCGGCTCTTCGAGAAGTCGACGCCATTCTGTACCCAGATGCGGCCACCTGTAGCAGCAATTAAGCCAAAAAGCACGATCGCAAGTCCACCAAGCACCCCCAGCGGAATTGTGTGGATTAATGCCCCAAACTTTGGTGAAAAGCCTAACAGAATGGCAACCACTGCCGCAATAATGAAAATGAGCGTGGAATAGATACGTGTCACAGCCATAACTCCAATGTTCTCAGCATAGGTCGTGACACCTGTTCCTCCACCCGAGGCAGAAACAATCGTTGCCAGTGCATCTCCAAGAAAGGCGCGTCCAAGATATTTGTCCAGGCTGCGACCAGTCATTGCGCCTACTGCTTTGACATGCCCCAGGT
>CATPCK010000394.1 GCA_955652655.1 uncultured Ktedonobacteraceae bacterium
TCACCTTTTCTTGCATGTCGTCTGCAAAACCCGATGTCGTGGAAATTCCACGGGTGCTCTTTGATCGCTTCGTGGATACGCTCGCTTTCGCGGCGTAATTTGGATAAAGTCTAGCTTAGGCAACGCAAGAATTCGCCTTATACCAAACTCCATGCGGCAGAACCATGACGAGCGCGAGCAGGAAAGACAATCCTATCTTTCACTGATCCCCACCTTTTCCGAGGATTTTGCCGGCGCGGCACGCAAAGGATTTCAACATCTTTTACAGTTTCCTCCCCTGGAAAGGGGATATCTAGCAGGGGGGCTTTTAATCGTACCGATAAGTGAGTATTCCATGCAGGAACGATACTTGATGGAGATCGAAGATATTTTTGAGCAGAGGGAGACTGGCAAGGATCTACTGGCGAGCATGTACGCATTGAGCCGCGACCCACGCTATCATGAAAGCGTTCAAATGGTCATACGAGACGCGATAGCCTTCATTGAATATCTCAAGAGGATGGCGAAGGAGAAAATCCCACACTATGAGCAGGAGAGTGACCATGCAGATCAGCATTATGCTCTGCCCTTCATAACGTTTCTTGCCAGTGACACACTGCGCAGGTATTTTAGTGAGAAACAAGCATATGAGGAGCAGCAAGAGTTTTCTTTCCGCACTTTACTTGCCGCATACGTTCGTACTCTATACCCGGCAGATAGCCTGTTGCCCATTGGCAGAAACTATGACGCGTTTCCATTTATCGTGTTCCGCAGCCTCAACCTTGGTGAAGCTCGTCGCAAGATGTTTACCGGCAAATACCTCTTCATGTCCCACGAAGTCAATATCCTCAATATGCTTCTCTCAAGCAAAGAGGTGGCAGAATAAATCAGAAGCATACCTCGCCTCATGGATTCATTCGACAACCCCTTCGCTCGTCTCCTGAATCAGCTGATCGACCACTGCTTTGTAGTCACCTGTGCGTTGATAGGTGGCAAGCTGGCGATCGGCGCTCGATCCCTCCTGCAAAATGCGGTAGGCGTACTCCACCTCGTGGCGGCTGCCTAGCTCATCTACGACATCGCCGATAAACCACTCGATCATTTCACGGATTAGATCACGTGCAGGCAGTTCCTGCTGCTTGCCAAAGTCGATCAGCTTGCCATCCAGACCATAACGCACGGCCCGCCACTTGTTCTCATCGATCAGGTCGTGTGGGTAGACGCGGAAGGTCAGGTTGTCGCGTCGCAATTTCCAGAGCTTCGCGATGATGGCCTGGAAGATGGCCGCTATACAAATTGCCTCGTCGACACGGGTGCAAACGTCGCAGATGCGGCATTCCAGCGTGGGATACGAGTGGTTAGGACGAACGTCCCACCAGATTTTGCTGCCATCGGGTATGGTGTTGGTGCGCACCAGCGTTTCTGCCAGGTCTGAGAAATCCGCGTACGACTGGAATACTCGCGGAACGCCACTGCGGGGGAAGTTGCGGAAAACAATGCTGCGGTAGGACTTCAGCCCGGTGTTGCGGCCCATCCAGAAGGGAGAGCTGGTGGAGAGGCACAATAAATGTGGCAGCAGGTAACGAACGACGTTCATCGCATCGATAAGAAATTCACGATCTTCAATGCCGACATGAACATGGGTGCCGAAGATCAACATACGCTGCGCGAGTTCCTGCATATCTTGCTTCACGCCCATGTAGCGCTCCTGCGGTGTGATCTCCTGCGTCATCCAGGAAGAAAAGGGGTGGGTGCCGGCAGCAACGATCTTCAGGCCGTTCTTTGCTGCCAGCTCCATAATGATACGTCGTAAACGTACCAGCTCGATCCGCAGCTCAGCAGGAGTCTGACATACTTTGGACCCGACCTCGACCATCGCCTGGTGCAGTTCGGGTTTGACCTGCTCGAGCAAGATGAGTTTGCCCTCTTCCAAAATCTCGGTGATATAAGAACGCAGTTCTCGTGTCTGTGGGTCGATGATCTGGTACTCTTCCTCGATGCCTATAGTGAGCGAAGGTGCTTTCATAATACATCTCTCCTTCCTTGCTCTCTAGCTCTTTTGCCCTAGCGCTTCTCTACGATAAATGTTGCCGCCGCTGAGCCGGTACCGGCCGAGACATTCAAAAGTGCCTCGGATGAGAGGCGGGAGAGGCAGCCGTCCACGTAGTCTCCATAGAAGACGAGCGGGTTGGTATCCAACATCTGGTCGATGAAATGCACCTGGCCATCGATCATGATTGGATACGGTTCAGTTGGAATGGCTACTCGCTCCTGTACTATATACGGCTCGTTTAGCGCGGTAAGGATTGTCTGCTCCCAGCCACTTGTATCTGTCTGCCAGCCCAGCACGACACCCTTGCCGCCGTACTCGTCATTGGGTTTGAGTACAAGATTCTCACGATGTTCGAGTATGAAAGGTATCAAGTCGATGGTCTGATCGTGATACTGAGCTTGACGATTCTCGACGCGGCACGTCCACGGTATGTGTGCCGCAATGGCCTCCCGCTCTGCGGCGCTGAAGAGCCTGGCGTTGCGCTCGTCGCTTAAAACCGCCAGGCTGGCTTTTTTATGCAGGATTTTACAGCGGAATGGATTGACCATACATACTGCTCCATCGCGTACAGCACGCACGACAGGATGA
>CATPCK010000395.1 GCA_955652655.1 uncultured Ktedonobacteraceae bacterium
CCATCTTTGCGACAGATACCCACCACATTGCTCAGAAAGATTAATTTCTCCGCGTTGAGTGCGCCCGCTAAATGAGCTGCGACCAGGTCTGCGTTGATATTCAGGCAAGTATCATCTGGCCCCTGGCCAAGTGGAGCAATAATTGGAATATAGTCCTGGTCGATTAGTGTTTGCACAGGCATTGGATCAACCGACTCAACCTCGCCAACAAAACCAAGGCGTTCATTAGCGACACGTGCACGGATCATGTTCCCATCTGTTCCACTTAAACCAACAGCGCGACCGCCAAGTGAGGAAGTCATCAAAACCAGCCCCTGATTGACCTGTCCTAACAGAACCATACGTACTACTTCCAGTGTCGCTGCATCAGTGACGCGCAAGCCCTGCTCAAAGCGTGCCGGTAAGTTAAGTTTCTTCAACCAATCATTAATATATGGGCCACCGCCATGCACCAGTACAGGGTTGGCACCTAACGCACGTAACCAGATAATATCCTGTAAGACGCTACGTTGATATTCAAGGGTGCTGCCCCCTAATTTTATCACCAGCGTCTTCCCTTTCAAAAAATCGATATAGGGAAGGGCCTCGCGCAGTACCTGTGCAATTAGGTGATGATCGTTGATGATGTCGCCCTCTGACGTTATTGAAAATGTAATAGACATTTTTAGAAAACCATCCTCTTCATTCGTTAATCGTTACATACAAAAAGAATACCCAGTCGTTTCTTTATGGATAAAGAGACATAGGTGATAACCCGCATGTTTCTGCTAGCCCAAAGAGCCTATTCGCATTCTGTATAGCCTGGCCCGCTGCCCCTTTGACGAGGTTATCCAGGCACGAAATCACCACGAGTCGCCCGGTGCGGCTATCCACCGTTGGATAGATAAAACAGTTATTGCTGCCATAGGACCATTTGGTGTGCGGCGGTTGATCCACGATGTGTACGAAAGGCTCGTCCGCGTAGTACGCTTCATAAAGCGCCTTGACATCTGCTGCTGTCGATAAATGCCTCTGAGCACCTTTTTGCAAATCAGCATAACAAGTCGCCAGAATGCCGCGTGTCATCGGTATCAGGTGTGGTATAAACGTGATTCTTAGAGGCCGGCTGAGTGCGTTGTCTCCCTCCAGTGCAGCCGCGGTAAGCTCCTGGGAAATCTCGGGGAGATGGCGATGTCCAGAGAGGTTATAAGCGCTCACATCTTCATTCGCCTCAGCATAGTGAGTACCCTGTGTCAGGCTGCGACCGGCGCCGCTTAACCCTGATTTGGCATCGATGATGACGTCAGGGGCAATCATACCCGCCGCCACCACAGGTAGGAGTGCCAGGGTCGCAGCCGTGGCATAACAGCCAGGATTCGCTATGAGCGTAGCTGCTTCAATACGCTCACGGTAACGCTCGCACAATCCATATACCGCTGTCTCTAAAAGAGCTGGCGCGGGATGAGTATGTTTATACCATTCTTCGTAGATCGCCGCATCGCGCAAACGAAAATCGGCTGAGAGGTCTACGACCTTTGTACCCCGCTTCAATAAATGTACCACCGACGTTGCAGCCGCGGCATGTGGTAGGCAAACAAAAGCGAGATCAGTCTGTGCAGGTTCCTCAGCGATAACAAGCGCGGCATCAAAACCGGTGGAGATGGGATCGCATTGCTTTAAGCCTGCATAGAATTGAGGGAAAACATCATACAACCGCTGCCCGGCGGCGCTCCGCGCTGTTACGGCCTCCACACTGAAATGGGGATGTTGTGAAAGTAAACGCAGCAATTCTATTCCCGTATAGCTTGTCACGTTCACGATTGATACGCTGATCTTCGTCATCATGTTCATCCTTCTCTTAATTTTCTTTGAAAGAAATGAGCGTGATGGAGGAAGCAGGCAACAAAAATGCCCTCGCCCCCATCAATATAAAACTGAAGGGACGAGAGCCTGTTGTTAGCAATGCTCCCGTGGTACCACCCATCTTGTCGCCAAATCAGCTTCAGCGCAATCCATCTTCTTCACCACTCTGTGACGAAGTGTTTGTGACCACTTTACTGGTTATATCGCTGCATGGGAACCACCCACCTGCTCCTACTTGCCCTTGTCAGAAGGCTTTCTTCGGCCAGCCGCTCACGAGGCGGTTCTGAGATGGTACATCTATTCCGAACTTCCACTAGATATCGGATCGCTGTTAGAGACCTACCTCATACTATGTTCGTTCAACGCAGGACAGACTTTCTATGTAGTTGTTACTCTAAAGAATAGCAGTAGATTGACGAAATGTCAACAACGTCATACGACGCCATCTTTCTCGGTTCGTTCCTCGCCTTCTTTCGCCTGCTCAACTGTGCGGTCTCGCTTAGGTGGTCTCCGCCTGCGCCTCGCCAGGCGATAGAGCAGATAGAAAAAAAGAGCGACGATCACGAGTTCAACGAGACGACTCAGGCTTAACCCTCCGCTTGTTCCTGGAAAAAGGTAAACGTCGTCAGCAGCCGCAAAAAGTTGAGAGTAATCGCTCGCCCCCCAGGCCAATGAAAACACCGGTTGATCTTTGGGCATGCCAGGGCCAACGCCGCCCCAGTTCTGCCCACTATCATCACTGCGCAGAGCCCCAATATCGGTACCGACAAACACAGTTGTCGGCTTGTGAAAATCCACATAAACGACGTGCACGCTCGTCCCTACGAGTGGCTCCAGGCTGGTTTTCCAGTGCGCTCCATAGTCCTGCGAAAAGTAGAAGCCATGATTCGTTCCGGCAAAGATAAGCCCTTTAGTCCCCCCTATGACATTAGTATCTGGTTGGACAGAATTTACCACCGCAGAAGGAGCTAGACCTGTATTGAAGGTTTGCCACGTTCCACCCCTGTTATCGGATCGGTAAATACCCGAAGCTGTGGCAGCCCAGAGCTGCCCGCTGAGTACATCAAAAGTCAACGCATTGATGGTAGTAGCCGGAGAAAGGCCCTTATTGATGGAAGACCATGTATTTCCACCATCCAGGCTCACAAGTACCCCATGAGATGCTGTGCCAGCGAAAATTGTCTGTGTTGCTTTGAGGTCGAATGCCAGCGCAGTATAGTTATCTGACTGATCAGCAGTAACTTTACCCACCGGGAGCCAGTGGAGTGCTGCGCCGGTACTGACGAAGAGACCAGCGTCTGTTGCAGCGTACAACTTTTTCCCCGTGGCATCAAACGAGAGGAAATTGATCGAAATCGTTGGTGGTAGACCTGCACTATGTTCAGCCCAATGCTGTCCCCCATCTATGCTGGCAAATACTTTTCCTTGCGAACTACCTGCAAAGATATTCTGCGGATTATTGAAACCTACTGCAAGTGTGCGGATACGCTGATGTGGTAATCCACTCGATTGCCAATTCCCGCCGGCAAAGATACCCGAGGTAGGTGTACAGGCAGAAAGGCAGAGCATTGCCATCACGAGAAGCAGAAAAACTTTCGGTGCTGTGATACGCATACATACCTCGGACTAAGGGAGTAGTGGCAGTTCTTCGCCAAAGCCCTGCGTTAATGCCTGGTTATAAACATGAGCAGCGGCTGCGATATCTTCGAGCGCAATCCCCAGACCCTTATAGAGTGTAATATTCTCCGCTGCATCCCGTTGTGGACCCCGTCTACCGACTACTTCAGACAGATCGAATACTCTATCCCAATTAAATAGATTTCCTTCAGCAGGGATGATGAAATCTCCTGCCTCAGTTTGTGCCTGCTCTCGCGAATCGGTAACAATCAAGTAACTCCGCTGTAAAGTCGATAGATCAATTTCACGTTTTGTATGCCAATTTGAGCCAATGGCGTTGACATGACAACCTGGTTTGAGCCACTCCCCCTGGAAGACCGGGTCCGGAGACGAGGTTGCGGTAATCAAAATATCCGCTGCCTCGGCCACCTGGCGAGCGCTTGGCACAGGCCTCACTTCAATATTGAGTACTTTCGTCATCTCGTTACAAAAGATCTTACAAGCCTGAGCATTGCGACTGTAAACATAGGCTATCGTCACAGGACAAACAGCACATACTCCCATCAGTTGGGTAACAGCCTGATTACCAGAACCAATCAGGCCAACAACGGTGGCATCGGGCCGCGCCAGGTATTTGGTAGCCAGACCGCTGGTCCCACCTGTGCGCATCCGTCCTAACCAATCGGCCTCGATAATAGCGAGGAGCTGTCCGTCTTGAGCGCTATAGAGCATCACAACAAAGCGCACCCCTTCTCGAAATGCCGTATACGATTTATACCCTAGAACACCAAGAGTAGGAGCAGCCGCGGACAGCACGTTCAATACGCCATTTAATAGCTTGATACGTTGACGAGGAAGATTTATTGCATTTTCATCCGCTAGAGCGCTAAATACTTGTTCCAATATGGCTATAGTATCAGGCATAGTCAAAAGAATACGGACATCTTCCTCGCGCAATACTAAAGCCATAGGAGTATTCTCGATATTCGACTACTGCTTACGGCGAATAACGCGTCGCATGTAAACGACTGTTTCTTCTATTTCATAGTTCTTTGGTAATTTAAACTGTTTATCGTTTTGCGGAAACAGTACATCTCGTAACCTGTTCAGTGCCGGTAAAGTATTACTGACAGGCCGTGGTGGTTTTGCAGGCGGCATCACACGGGCCATCAGGCCACGCCGCAGTAACTCGATACCAACTCCAACGGCTACTGCCCCAACTCCCGCAGCAACACGCGGCAATTGTGGATTCTGTAATAAAGAAGGTGTACGATTTTGTACTGTTACCAGGCTTGTTGAGGGTACTGTTAAATCTGCCCCACAACGACGGCAATACAAGTCACCTTCTTCGTTTCCGAAACGACATTTAGGACATAGCATTCGCGTATTCCTCCTCCATTAGGACGCTGCACTGCACTTTCTTTACCTCCTACTTTCAAGTATCTCGGCAATCGCGTCGATGACAAGAGCATTTTCTTCAATGGTATTGTAAAAATATGGCGAAACCCGTAACAATCCCGGGCGTGAGTCAGTAATAATATCACGCTCGACAAGGGCCTTTACCACTTCTTCAGGATGTTCAATTTCCAGCATTACAATGGAACTGCGTTGTTCTGGCTCCAGTGGCGCACGCACTTTCCAACCATGTTCACGAGCCTGGGCAATCAGGTCATTGGTCAAATAGCGGGTACGCTCACAAATCCGCTCTACACTGATCTCCTGTACAATATCAAGTCCGCCATTCGCTGCGTAAATCGCGGCAACAGCAGGTGTTCCCATTTCAACTCTGGTAGCCTCCAGGCGAAAATCAAACTCCCGCGTCTTAAACTGGAACTGGTCACGATGCCCAAACCACCCGGCAATAGTAGGTTGTAACTGGGATATCAATCCTTCACGGATATAGACGAAGGCCAGTCCCGGACCACCCATCAACCATTTCAGTGTACCGGTCACCAGGAAATCAACGTCCATGGCATTGACGTTTATCGGTATCTGACCGGTCCCCTGGTAATCATCGACCAGCATATAGGCACCATGCTTGTGCGCGATATCGGCGACCGAGCGTATATCCTGGATATAGCCACTCGTATAGAAAACACGTGAAGTAGCCACCAATACTGTTTTATCATCAACCTCGCGCTCAAACAATTCTGGTGGCGTATAAATACGATCAGGGCTTTCAACAAAACGACACTCGACGCCTATACGCTGTTTCACCAGCCACTGGTACGCCAGCGTGGGGAAATCCATATCAGCCATGACGACGTTGTTCCGCTTGCTATAGTCTAACGCCGAAGCGATAGAACTGAGCGCGACAGAGACGCTCGGAGCGATAGCAACCTCGTGCAATTGTGCACCAATAATGGTGGCAAACTTCTGCCTGGCCTTGGCAATCTCCCCCATCCAGATCTCATACCAGGCATGTGCCCCCCACTCGTTCCACATCTCCATGAATTGTGTCAGGCCTTGCATCGATCGATCCGAGAGGGCACCCAATGAGCAGCTGTTTAGATACGTCTTCCGCTGCAGGATCGGGTACTCTGAACGATACGCCAGTAATTCTGGATGTTCGATGGCGGCGGGAGCCGGATATTGCACCCTGGACTCATTCATGGTCATCGTGTATTTACTCCTTCAAGGAAATATTGACCGATTATTTGCCCTATACAGGTGTTCACCAATCTTTGAGACTCTATTCTTTATTTTACCGCTTATTATGCAGAGTTGCTATAGTTCTTACCAGCAAAGTTGCCGCTTGCTCCACTTCTTCCTCGCTTGACCAGCGACCAAGGGTCAAACGTAGCGCCCCAAGTGCTTTTTCGCGTGATAGCCCCATAGCCAACAACACCGGTGAAGGATCGGTGTTGCCCTCGTGACAGGCGGAGCCAGTAGAGCTGGCAACTCCTGGAGTGGCGGCAAGCACCTCTTCTCCTATAACACGATCTATACTGAGGTTGAGTGTATTGGGCAATCGCTCGTTAGCATGCCCATTGAGATGGACAGACCCGGGAAGAGATGCTTCGAGACGTCGATGCAGCAGATCTCGCAACTGTCGTAAGCGCTCCTGGCTCTCTATGAGCTGCTCCTGGGCTACCATGCAGGCTGCGCCGAGCGCCAGGATATACGCGATATTCTCTGTTCCTGCTCTCCGCCCGACTTCCTGTCCCCCGCCGTAGATGATCGGCTCAAGCTGCAAGCCCCGTCGTACATAAAGCGCGCCAATACCCTTTGGAGCATATACTTTGTGTCCAGCAATGGTCAGCAGATCAACACCGAGTTTATCCAATCGAGTCGGAATTTTGCCTATCGATTGCGCCGCATCGCTATGCATGAGCACGCCGTGACGGTGAGCAATCTCCGCAATCTCCGCAATTGGTTGTAGCGTACCGGTCTCGTTATTGGCATGCATGATCGTAATCAGGACGGTTTGCTCGTCAATAGCCGCTTCAACATCAGCTGGACTGACCCGTCCTGCCGCATCGACAGGCACATAGGTTATACGAAATCCGTGCAAACGCTCCAATGCACGACAGGTATTGAGCACAGCGGGATGCTCTGTTATCTGAGTGATGATATGATTGCCACTGGCGCGCCTGGTGAGTGCGACTCCGCGAATGGCAAGATTATCGCTCTCGGAACCGCCAGCTGTAAAAAGTATCTCGCCAGGCGCACAATGCATCAATCCGGCTACCTGTTGCCGTGCGTTGTCAACGGCCTGATGAGCTATATGTCCATAGCGATGTGTACTTGAAGGGTTGCCAAAATGCGTTGAGAGATAGGGAAGCATGGCCTCAACTACCACTGGGTCAACCGGTGTGGTAGCGTTGTAATCGAGATAAATAGGCCCCTCTCGCAAGCCTGGATGTGTTTTCAAACGATATCTCCTCTCTATACCATGCATCCTTCGATTTCATTGATGCCTTCGAAATAGCTATATTATACCGCTTGTTCTGCCTATACCTTCTACAGTTTTATTGAACATCGTGGGCCCTGGCAAGCTCAGCCTGTATGGCCTCCCACAACACTCGTATATCTTGCTCCGCCGTGCGCACATTCCCAATGGCAATACGGATGGTAAATTTACCATGCAGCCTGGTGTGCGAAAGGAAGAATCGGCCTGTGACATTGATATTGTTCATGATACGCTCATTCAAAGCATCTAGCAATGCTTCATCATCCAATCCCTTTGGATGTGCCCGGAAACAGACGGTGCTGAATGGAGTTGGAGCCATCAGTTCAAAATTGGGCGATTCACCAACCCACTCTGCGACAAGCTGCCCCAGGCGAATGTGTTCGTGAATACGAGCAGCCAGTCCCTCCTGCCCAAAATAGCGCATAATCATCCAGAGCTTGAGCGAACGGAAACGTCGTCCCAATGAAGTACCATAGTCCATCAAATTGGGAATTGCATCATCCGCACTCTCAGTGTTACGCAAATATTCCGGTATAAGGCTAAATGCCGCTTTCACGACATCAGGCTTTCTGGTGTAGAAAACGCTGCAATCAATGGGGGTAAAAAGCCACTTATGTGGATTCACGATCAAGGTATCGGCACGCTCGCAACCATCCAGCACCCAACGCATCGTCGGGTCGACAGCCGCGGAACCTCCGTAGGCGCCGTCAATATGCAGCCAGAGATTGTAGCGCTTGCAGATATCGGCGATCTGTGGTACCGGGTCGACGCTGGTGGTTGAGGTTGTACCAACGGTCGCCACTACGGCAAAGGGTTGCCAACCGGCAGCAAAGTCCTGCTCGATGGCTTGTTCAAGTTGAGCTACATCCAGGCGAAAGGTACTATCCACGCCAATTTTACGCAGTCCTTCCTGGCCAACACCCAGCACAATACCAGCCTTTTCGACCGAGGAATGGGCTTCTTGCGAGGCATAGTAGCGCAAACGCGGTACTTCAGGCCGACCAGACATGCCCTGCTGGCGAATATGCAGACCTGGAATAGCTTCACGTGCCGCTGCGAGGGCATACATGGTTCCCGATGAGGCTGAATCATTGATGACACCGAAAAGGGGAGAGGGCAAACCAAGCATCTGCCGCAACCAGTCGAGCGTGACCTGTTCCAGTTCGGTCGCAGCTGGTGAGGTGCGCCAGAGCATGGCGTTGACATTCAGAGCACCTGAGAGCATCTCACCAAGTATGCCAGGGCCAGAACCTGTAATGCCGAAATAAGCTAAAAAACCAGGTGAATTCCAATGCGTAATCCCTGGCATGATTATGCGATCAATATCAGCCAGGATGTCTTCCATAGCTTCAGGCTGCTTTGATGGTTGTGCAGGCAGTGTACGCTGGATATCACCTGGAGCGGTCCGCGCTAGCACAGGATAGGAACCTACATTCGCCAGGTAGTCCGCTATCCAATCCACAACCTCGTGTCCATAGCGGCGAAATGCCTCTGTGTCCATATCGCCAGTTGCCTTCGGTTGTTGGGCCTTATCAAGCACTTTGCGTTCTTCCATAGTAATTAACCTCTTCATTAAAGAATAAGCCCCCATCAAAATGGGGGCTGAACACCTCCAGGGGATGGAGGTATTATATTCTCTTTCAGGAATTTCTACGAGAACTTCGCGGCAAGTTCCCTTGGACTTGGTTCGACTAGAATGGAACCATCTGGGAAGACGATGGTTGGAACGCTTTGCATGCCGCCATTCACACGGATAACATATTCAGCCGCACTTTCGTCCTCTTCAATATTGATAAATTCATAGGGTATGCCATGCGAATCAAACCAGCGTCTCGCCATACGGCAATCACCACACCATTTTGTGGCATAAATCTTGATTACTTCTTGTTTCTCTGAGGGGTGTAACAGGGTATCTTGCACAAATAGCTCCTTCAAATTTTGAGGCTGAGATAGCTTGATTTTCTATGTATTGGAACACACGGCAGTGCCTGAATATTCCCGCCTGCTTGAGCTGAGAGGAATTTTTATCCCTCCACCATCTGCACTGCGGGCGTATTGATCCGTTCCAATATCATGTCGAGAAACTTCTTCCCGCCGGTGGCGATCAGCCCTGGATTACGAGCGAGGACGCCCATTATCAGGCCCGTACTAAAGTCTCCCCGTAACGCCTGAGCCATTTGTGAAGGCGTGAGACGCTTCATCAAGTCAAGTGCATCGTCCCATTTTTCGTCGCTATAGTTGGCAATACGCTTATTAATCATGTAGGAAATATCCATGTCACGGCCAAAACGTGCGCGCCATTGCTTATCGAAACGTCCCAGGAAGGCGGCTGAAGTATCCCCGGCTTTGGCAGCTTCAGCAGCAACGTTCCCGGCCATTTGACCGGAGTAGATGGCAAAGCGAATCCCTTCTCCTACTAACGTTGAACCATGGCCTCCTGCGTCACCAGCCAGGAGCAGACCATCACGGGAGAAAAGCTCTAGGGGGCCCTCAGAGGGAAAAAGTCCCGTATGGAATTCAATGGGGCTGGCATCTTTGAACTTCTCAGTCAACTGCGGAACATCTCGTATAATGCTATCCAGGTAAATACGCGCGTCATCATCGCAATCGGGATGAATAACACCCACTCCGAGGCGAACACGCCCATCACCGTGTGGAAAGGCCCAGGCGTATCCGCGCGGCGCGAACCGGCTTCCCATGATCAGGTAGAGCTCATCCTGGGGATAGTGAGGAGCAAACATGTCATATTCGGCGCCAAAGCCATAGCGATGGAAAGCCTTGCCCATATCTGTACGCACCCCAACATGGCGCGAGAAGCCGCTTGCGTC
>CATPCK010000396.1 GCA_955652655.1 uncultured Ktedonobacteraceae bacterium
GACAATACGCCTATGTACAACGTGACTGGCGTGCAGGGTGCCGCCCCCATCTGGCACGACTCAATGCTTGTAGCCGAACAAGGGCACCCTATTCGTGACTTTACCAATCCCGGTGGACTTGAACAGGCCACCGTCACCTACGCCGACGGCGTGAAGACAACCGACTGGTTCATTCCTGGCACAGTCCCAACCTTCGAGCAACCAACACCGGTACCTACCCCAACAGATGCCGCAACCCCTGGCCAGGGTACGCCGACACCTACTCCTCAACCAGGAGGTGACACACCAATTCCTCCAGAGGCGCACCCCTACTGTCCCAGCGTCTTTAGCTTCGTCTCCAACCCACCTTCCGACCAATCTGGCAATGGTTGGTGGTAATGCTCACTTTGCTTTTTCAATAATTCTCGCTACAATATATGCATAGGATACGTCACCCATCCTTCGGCAAAACACGTTACTTTGGCCGGCTTGTAAACGTTCAAAAAGAGAGAAAGAGATAGCTGTAATCGCAGCATTGACAGCAAACTGCCGTTACACCACTCACCTGACTGGTTCCCTATAGCCAATAAAGAATGTCAGGCAATTGCTCTATTTATAGAGTACCCATATAACTATTTACATAAGTATATCTCTGGGAATCTATTTTTCTTTTGGCTTGAAACGTGTAGGTAACCGCGCTACGTATTACTTATATACTGTATTATCTGGCATATAGCTACGCTGTTTCACTAAACTTTCTCCAGGGTTGCGGGGGATACTAAAAGAGAGAGAATTTGTATGAAGTACGATAATCAACCAACTGTACCAGCGAAACTTCCAGCGCACAGCCGCGCTGCAGCAGCTCAAAAACTCGACGAGCGTCCATTAAATAATATTCGAGGCGCCTATTATCCTGTTCCTCATTATAATCCCAATCCCAGGGGATGGCGCACGCGGCGTCACATTAAGCGCAGAAATCTGCATCGTTCCAACCTGCAATATTTAGCCATCGACCGCATAGGAACGCAGTGGACCATGCTGCCCATGGCAATAGGCGCATTGATTATCTTTGTCGTCGCAGCCAGCCTCCTGGTGACACTGACGGCAGTGGTTGATGCCACCCAGACCCGTTATCAGCAGCAAGTCACCACGCTAACCGACATCCTGCCAAAAGACAGCCTGAAGATGTACGACGCACACGGGACCCTGCTCTACCAGATGATCGACCAGGGCCTTCAGACAACGGTCCCTCTTGCAAAGATCTCCCCCAACCTCGTTCACGCCGAGGTTGCTATCGAAGATCAATCGTTCTGGAACAACACGGGCTATGATATCACGGGCATTGTACGCGCGACCCTGGCGAACCTGTCTCATGGTCATATCGTGTCTGGTGGAAGCACCATCACACAACAATTAATCAAAAACACCCTCGTCGGCAACCAGGACACGGCGATACGCAAACTCCAGGAGATCATCCTGGCTCCAGATATAACAAGGCATTTTACCAAGCAGCAGATACTCTCAATGTACCTGAACACCATCTATTATGGTGAACAGGCCTACGGTGCCGAAGCAGCGGCGTTTACCTACTTTAACTTACACGATACCCCAACGGCTACCGCCGCCTCGCAGCTCGATATTGCCCAGGCAGCGACACTCGCCGGTATACCAAGCAATCCCAGCCTGCGCGACCCATTTTTACACCCTCATGCCTCCTTTCTACGTACAAAGGACGTCCTTCAGCAAATGCGCTTGCAAGGATACATCACCCCGTACCAGGAACGGGCCGCCATCGCCGAAATACAACAACGCAATTTCCTGCATCATGGAGTTATTCATAACAACGACCTGGCAAAGCACTTCACCAGCTACGCGCTGAATGAACTGGCAACTGCCCTCCATGTTAAAATCGCTGACCTCTCGCGTTCAGGTCTCATGGTCTCAACGACGCTCGATCTGCCGCTCCAGAATCAGATATTGAAGATCGCTCAGAAGCATATTGCCGAACTGGCCAGCGCGCATCATATGTCCGATGCAGCCGCCGTCCTGATCGACTTCCACAATGGCGATATCCGTACCCTGATTGGCAACATCGATCCAAACAATCCGCGCTACGGAGCTTTTGATGTGGCCTCGCAGGGCTACCGCCAACCGGGATCATCGTTTAAGCCCTTCATCTACGCTACAGCCTTCGCCAAAGGCATCAGCCCCGGTATGCCGGTATACGATACACCCCTGACAGTACAAATGTGCTGTGGGTTGCCGTCCTACACGCCAAGTAACTACGATCAACGCTTTCATGGCCTGATCGCTTACCGCTACGCCCTGCAAAACTCATTTAATGTGCCGGCAGTAAAGCTGCTCATGCAAGTGGGCGTCGATGAGTCCTTACATACTGCGCAAGCGATGGGCATCAGCAGCTACGTGGGCACACCCAACTACACGATGGTGCTCGGCACCCTCGGCGTTCACCTGCTCGATCAGACCTCTGCCTACGGCGTCTTTGCCAATGGTGGCGTACGAGTTCCGGCACATGCCATCGATACCGCCACTGATACACAGGGACAGGTAATCTACCATTTTGCGCCGGTGGGCAAACGCGTCATCAGTAAGCAAGTCGCTTACATGATGACCAATGTGCTCAGCGACAACAAATCGCGCCTCTTCGAGTTCTTTGATTGCAACGTCCTGCAGCTTTACTCGAACAGTCGCCAGCAGTGTTCTGCTGGCAATCGTGGTATCGTACGTCCCGCTGCCGCCAAGACCGGCACATCCAGCGATTTTAAAGATAACTGGACGGTGGGCTATACCACGGATTACGTAATGGGCGTCTGGGCTGGCAATAACGACAATTCACCCATGGTCAACGTAACGGGTGTCGATGGGGCCGCGCCTATCTGGCATGATAGTATGCTCCTGGCCGAACAAGGTAAGCCAATCACGGATTTCTCCAATCCTGGCGGCTTAGTGCAAAAAACAGTGCAATACCCGCAGGGCATCACAACAACCGACTGGTACTTAAAATGAAGCGGAGCCCTTAGGGGAAGGAAGCGCGCCAAACCTGTAGGGGCTGGAGTGGTGAGGAAGGGGGAGGGGACGCTTGCGTCGCCCTGGAGAGGGGAGCAGGCAAGCAA
>CATPCK010000397.1 GCA_955652655.1 uncultured Ktedonobacteraceae bacterium
GGACCAAGCGATGGATTAAATGGAACTGTGGTGGAGGATTGCACGCCTACAGTTACAGAGGTTGGCTTGAAGCCGTTCCTGGGGAACGCCATAGCATCCAGCAATTGATCCCCAGCGCGCATACCTGTAAAGCTACAGGTGTTTCGTTGCAGGGGATTGTTATTTCCGCCTGGTTGCGCTGTGATGGTGTAATTATGGGTTGTGCGCGAAGCTGGCTGTACAGGTCGCAAGATATTCCATTGAGTCACCATCCATGAAGAGTTATTGCTGCCCAGGTTCTGTGTCTTCATCTTATAGAGTTGTAAGTCGTTGCCAAAGGCATTGGTACCAGGTGCAGACTGTGCGGCTGAAGGGGTGACCACATACAGGTGAAAGGGTTTACCACCAGGACGCGCAGGTTCATTTACGAGAGTCGCGCTCGCATATTGGCCAAGCAGCGCGTGGGTGAGTGTATCATATGGACCTACAAGGAGCACAGCCGGGCCATCAGTAGGGGCAGGCAGAACGAGGCAGTTCGTTGCATCGAAGAGAGTCACGGGGGTTTGCATCTGCTCAGAGAGATAGCCTAACGCTGTCGCAGTGGAGTCATCGGTAGTGATGTAGACATGGTTTAAATGACGCTGCTGGGCGAGTTGATCAGCTTCATTGACGGCTTGCTGCAAAGAGTTCAGATCGTTGCGGTAATGTATGTAGAAGGTACGGTCATCGAATTTACCACTGCTAATATCAACAACCGAGGCCACACTCCCTAGCAGTTGTCCAATGGCAACGAGGGCAACGAGGCCATAGACTGCATAGCGAAGCAAGCTCCACCTGGGTTGGTAGTGCCGGAATAATTCGATGACTTTCGCGATAAAGAGGCCAATAAGTATATAAGGTCCAGGCATAAGAAAAATGAAATAGTGGAGTTGCAAGATAATAGTGACCCGTAGAAGAATCAGGACAGGTAGTATTTGCCAGGTCAGAAGAAGAACGAGCCCACCAAGAGAGGGGTTGGACTTAAAGTTTGCCCACCATCCGCGTATGCCGCTTTGGCTGGAAGTTATGGGTTCAGCAGTCCCGGTTGCAGGTGCCTGGTTTAGTGAGGGGAACACAAGCAGTAGCAGGGCCGTGGCAATGCCAGAGAAAAGCAAGAGTGGGATAGCATACCTGAGCCACGATAGCCAGGGAACGAATTTGAGGGTGACAGAGCTAGCAATGGTTGGCTGTTGTCCATAGGGACTAAGGAATAGCCTGTAAAAGCTCAGCGTTTCGTTGACACCGGTTGCTTCGTGCTGCGATAAGTTAGAGAAGGCATGGAGGTCCGAAGCTTTGGAAAACACCTCCCAGAGAATGTATGGGAAGTAGAGCATGAATAGTAAAACGAAGGCCAGAACAACATCGCGCCAACGAATAGTTTTCGGAGCCAGAACAACAGCTACGAACAGAGGTATAACTAACAAAGCCGCAGATTGATGCAGTTGAAAGAGAAGGCCGAGGAGAAGGACAGCAGGAGCAAACCAGCCCTTACGTCGATCGACGACGCCCCAATACAGCGCGAACATGAAGAGAACCACAAAAGGAGACATCATGTTTTGCTGCCAAATAAAACGTCCATAATGGATAGTAGTAGTAGCAGTGACGTAGAGCAGGGCAGCAACAATGCCCGCAAGTCGACCATAGTAGCGGCGGGTGAAAATGTAGGTCAGCAAGGCTGCCGCCGTCGTCAATAATGCCTGCTGAACTGCCGCCCATAGAGGGTTGGCAGAAAACAGGGCAGGGATCAGCAAGATGTAGATCACGGCGGGAGGGTTGGTGATACCTAGAGAGGCCGCATTGCTGGTGATAGGAATCAGTCCAAAACGAATAGCATCCCGCGCCATGCTAAAAATTGCGGCCTGGTCGGTATTGAACTCCGTTGTGTTGATGCGATAGAGGCAGAGAAATCCTGTCACGAGGAGGATAGGGTAGACCTCCCAGGTGAGCAGCCATGAACGTAAAAGATTGCCAGGAGTTGTCGGTTTGTGTTTATCGATATGTGGTGCATCTTTTTTTGATTGGGTAAGACTCATACGGTTAATGTTCTCCTCAGAAGGGGCTCTCAGCTAAAGGGATTGTAATACTGTCCTTGCCCTCCGCTGTACGGAGTATTTTTACCGGTGAATCCTGGGTCTTATCTGTCTCCAGGAGCAGCGGTCCAAATGCCGGGTTGTAAGGCGTTGTGGTATAAGAAAGCCCTTTGATGGTTACCGATGCAGAAGATATAGCATTGCCAGGCAAAGCGAAGGCAACGAAGAGTTGATCACCGGGACGCATAGCGTTAAAGGTACAGAGGCTTTCTACAGATTTGTTCACACTCTTGGGAAGGGCCGTGATGGCATAGGTGTACGTTGTGCGAGGGCCTGGTTGAGCTGAACGCAACAGGTTCCAACGAGAGACCAGCCAGGAACGATTGGCTATATTCAGCTGCTGCCTCTGTACATTGACTAATTGCAGGTTATCAACAAAGGATGGATGCAGGGAAGTTTTTTCCAGGGCGGCGTTGGGTGACACGATGTAGAGATTGAAAGGCTGAGCGCCAAGACGAGCAGGTTGGTCGATAAGAGTTGTTGCAGCGTACTGACCCAGGAGAGCCTTTGTCAACTCGGCATATGGACTGACGAGCAACACTGCCGGACCTTCCACAGGATTGGGCAATACAAAACAGCCAGAATCATCAAAAAGGGTAGTCGGTGTTTGCATTTGTTGCGCCAGGTAGCGTAAAGCCGTCTCTGAGTTTGCATCGGTAGTGATATAGACCCTGTTCAAGTGACGTTGTTGCGCCAGGTGGTCAGCCTCTCCAAGGGCTTGTTGTAGAGATCTGAGATCATTGAAGGTTTTCCCATGCCCGTTATATCCTTGAGCAGCGTCTACCAATGTCGCGGTCGCAGTCATGAACTGGGCGATGACCGCAAAGGCTACGATGAAGTAGACCGTGTAGCGTAGGACAGCTGTTAAGAAGTTGCGCGCTTCAAAAGGATGACCACGCGGGATCGCTCCTCCTATGACTGGTGTGGCGCCATTTTTATCAGGAACGGAAGAGGATACCTCTGGAGTGAACTCGGCAACACGTCCTATTTGCTGCATCCATTTGAGCAGTTGACCTATAAAGAAGCCTGCCAGGATAAACGGTCCCGGCATAAGAATCAACAGGTAGTAAGGATACATAGTGACGGAATGGCGCGTGAGAATTAGAAGCAATACTACTTGCCAGACAAGCACCATCATCAGGCCACACCTGTATGGTGTGGCACGAAGTGTTGTCCACCAATTTCGTAGAAGAGACCATGGCTTAGCAGGCACCTCTTTATGAGGAAGGGTATGAGATAATGCACTTCGTCCAGTCCAAAACGCCTGTACCCCCACGATTGCCAGACCTCCCAAAACCAGGAACTGGAGCGTGTAGCGGAGCACGCCAAGTATTGGCGCAAAGAGATGCAGGACTGATGCTGAACTCTTCGGCAATTGAGAGTACGTGTTGAAACCGTTGGGACTGAGAAGGAACCTGTAGTAATAGATGGCATCTGTGTTGAAATGCGCGGGTAAATTTGCTGCTCTGAGGGTAATAAAGAGATCAACAAATTTTGATGAGAGCTCCCAGAGAATATATGGGAAGAAGATGAGAAGAAGCGAGGCGATGCCCAGGGCCA
>CATPCK010000398.1 GCA_955652655.1 uncultured Ktedonobacteraceae bacterium
ACGAGTAGAGGTGTTCCGTCCAGTAGTGATGGGTCTTGGCTACCACCGTTATGACGTTCTTGATTTCTTTTTCCATGCGGAAGGCTGGACCAGCGGGTAGAAACAGCACGCTTCCCTCACGCCGAACACAGACATTCTCCACCACAATGGCACGTAACATCCAGAGGGCCATCTCATCGTTTTCACACCTCAACCCGACCCACCCCAGTTTCTCACTGCGTACGGTGGGAAGCCCTGTCACCAAGTGGAAGCCACGCTCGATCTCGACTACCACGCATTCATAGTCGTCCTGAGCTGCTTTGACTTCCTCTGGGTCAACAGGCTCCAACAGGCTGTCTCGATGTGAGGGACCTCCCGCCAGCGCCAGATCACAGAAGTCGGTCCACAGCTGGTCCCATGCCACCTGCCCGTCACCTGTGTAGCGCATAGGAGCTGATCCCATGGGGGCAGCACTGACCACCTTCCCATCTCGATACCGTGGCGGAAGTATGTCTCGTGCTGCATCACGAGGAGCTGTTGCACAAATACCTGGCACGTTCTGATCGTAGCGATGGGAATGACTGGCAGAGGGAACGTAGATATCACTGATGCTGCGCAAGTCTACTTCTGCGACGCTCCCGCTAACGATGGTGACCTCGGCGCTGGGATGCGTCCAGATGATGTAGTCTCCTGCAGGAAGCGAGGGGTAGATGCCGGCAAATGCCACCCGCCCGTTGAACTTGCGTTCCCAGACAACGGTATGAATCATTCTGGCTGAATTGGTCCCTTTCAGAGTGACCTGGATTTCCTTGCCGCGAAATTCCTCCCCGGTATAGATGACGAGCGAGCCTATACCCTCCCCAATATCCAGCACAGCATGTCCGCTGTGAACCCGGTCAACGTACACCTCGACCATCTGGTTTGCTCTCCTCTTTCTGGTACTTCTAACAAGCATTTTGTGAGATGTATAGTCCAGATCTACGCTTCCTCACACGCAACTGAGGAGAGGAGCTCGGTAGTCCCAAACCACCGAGCTCCTCTGCCAATCTCAGTAATAGCAGCAGCTTATGCTCCTGGGTGTGGTCGGCTTTCATAGCCCCCGAATGGAAGTCCGAGGAAGGGGAACTTCTGTTCATAGCGAACCCCTTCCGGAATATGCGGAGGATTGAAATCGGTGATCGCGGATGCTGCCGCATCAGGTTTGAAGCTCGGGTCGACTAACGGGATGGTGACGCCAGCGACCGCGCGTAGCTCGACCGTTACGATGTCGTCGAAGACGCGTCGACCGTTCGGGAATCCGGCCAGGTCGCCTCCTATGATCCCGAGGATGTTCGGTTTTGACGCTGGGGGGATGGCCATGTTCAGACGCACCAAATCCGCGGGAGTCTTACCCGTGAAATTCTGGAAACCGGGGATGATCCCAGAGGGGATGCCGGTGAGCAAGATGGCCTCCAGGTCCACTCGAGGTTTTTTGTAGGCCGCAAGGTGGGGGAACACTCCTGGATAGAGGACCGGTAACAGGCGCGCCAACTCGGGATGTGCGTAGTACTTGACAAACTGTTTGTCCATCACAGGATCCAGCGCATTCCACCGGTCCTTATCTCCCAGCGGGATGATAACTTCATTAATCAGTGGTTCGCCGAGCCGCGAAACCTGCACCCATGGCCCAGTCTCCACATCCTGACCATTGCCCTGAAGTACCGTCGCCTTCCGGCGGCTCGCCGAGGCATACGCGCCGATCACCGAGCGGGGATCTTTCGGATCAGTGGGATTGGAGCCATCCTTCGTCAGATGCGTCTTAGGCACCTGGATGGCAATGCTGTGCACGTTGTACCCCTGGGTCCCATTGACTCCTGGCGCATCAGGACTGGGAATGAGGTGCAAATGCTGGAACGGTCGAAGATCGGCAAGATCGAAGATCGAGCCAAGGTCCACATAGAACCCTTCGGCCCGTTGCCCAGCGAAAACTCTCCCCCCACCTGGAAGTTTGTGCACGGCTGCCCCAGCCAGCTGTTGATAGTTGGGCGTAGACCGCGGACCGATGTTGCAGGGCGGACAGGCCAGCCCGCTCGCCAGGACGGTCGCATGACCCTTCACCACCTGCGTCACAGAATAGAACTGTGGCCTATTCCAATTCGGGCTATCGATCGTAGTGATCGGACCTGTATTGTACAGGAAACTTTCGGGATTGCGGGTTTTTGTGTGGAAACGGAACTGGTACGTGATATCCTCGACCGCATCCCCATCATTGTCGATTTTGATCTCATACAGGACATCATCGCCGAACTCATAGAAATTTGGGCCGCCGGCCGGTTCCTCCAAAGGAACGAAGTTGGCGATCAGGGTAACATTGTTTGGCTGGTCTGGGCTGACGAACGCGTAGAAATCGGTATTATCAGCCACTGGATCCTTGGAAATTTCGGGCGCTTCGCGATGGGAAGACATAAATACACCTCACAATAGAATGAATGCCTCTTGCTGTTGCCACTTACGGCGCAGCTCTCAGAAGGCGTGCTACAAGTTCAGGGTCGCGGTAAATAATCTCCTTCGTGCCGACCAGGAGATTGATCTCACCCGTGGCGAGATCGCTCACGTGGGCTACCATTGGTCCGGCAAGTTCGGCAGCGGACAGTTCCGTCGCCGCAGCATCGGATGCTGCAACGTCAGTCATCTCGGGGACGGTCGCCAGGGGGGCGGCAGCCAGCAGGCCAAGCGTCGCCACACTTGCAGTTGTCTGCCCGAGAAACCCACGCCGGGTCAGTTTTGCCATTTTGCTCTCCTCTCAAAAAAATCTACGTCATCCATGTGATAGAGGGTGATCGCTGTTTTGCCGCCTGTGCATCGATTCAGCCTTAGAGCTTTTCGAACACAATATATTCAAGGAAGACCACGCCCCTACCACCAACGTTTGCGCCTGGTGAGCCTCTCCGGTAGCCGTAAGCCACGGCTGGTAAAACCGACGAGCACTCCAACCGATCACCAAACCGATTCAGTTGATCCTTGTATGAATCATCATTGTTGCCATAAAACCCACTGATGTGTGAAGTTCACTTGGCTCTGGAAGCTCAATGAATCCTAAAAAGATATTCTGTGCTTCGTAAAAAAATTACTCCACGTATAGGTAAAGCATTAGGTAAGTTGATCTGCCGATCACCAGACGATATCCAAATTAAGTTTATTCTCCTCCCTCTTTTAAGGGGCGATTTGCGACCTCAGGTCAAAGCACTGCGTGCCTGCCTGAAGTCGAAATCTTTGCTGGACTATTAATTGTTCAACAATACGTCCTAATATTGATGAGCATTAGTGGACACGTTCACGAAGTGTTCTCCATCCAAACAATAGCTTAATTCTATAAGCAATGGAAGGGAAAGGGGATGATAATGTGGTTGACATTTAGTGGAGAATAAAATAGCTTGGTTAAGATTTCTCTATAATAGCACATTATGCAGGTGATGGCACGGTAGACGCCTCCTGGTACAGGGTCTGTGAATGATCGAGAACATGCCTCTATTGCACCTCATGCCTGGCGACCCTTGCGGTTGCCAGGATAATTCACAGACCCTGCCTCCTGGTAAAATGTAGCAGCTCATGCGCCGCTTGTGCGGAGAGCTTAAGGTCTTCTGGATGGCGCGTCTTGCTTTACCTTTTAGCAACGGTGGAATCATAGACAGGAGTATACAAAATGCTTACAATATAATTTATCTGCGGCAAATGACGTAGATTTCGCCAGTCATACACATCTGTCTTGCATTCCAGAAGCGGAAAGAAGAATGTTTTATGAGGAATTTAGCCAACAGGGCTTTGCATATTGCTGAGGGACTCGGTGCCAGCTATGTGGATGTGCGTGTCATGGAGCGCACCACAGAGGGAATCGAGGTCAAAAATGGGCGGGTTGAAGGCGTTGCCAGTACAACCAGCGCGGGATTTAATGTGCGTGTCATCGTCAATGGAGCCTGGGGGTTCGCCAGCAGCGCGCGTATGGATGATGCTGAAGCCGAGCGTATAGCCAGGCAGGCGGTACAGATTGCGCGTGCCAGTGCCTTCGTTGCGGGCGAACCCGTTCGACTCTCACCACTCCCAGCGCAGCGAGGTTTCTATCGCACCCCTATGGAGCGCGATCCCTTTACGGTGCCCCTGGACCAGAAGGTCCGCTTATTGCTCGATGCCGATGCCGCCATGCGCAGCGTGCGAGGAGTAACACTCACCAGCAGCGAGATGGAATATTCGCGCGAGCACAAAGTATTTGTGAGTTCCGAGGGGAGCGAGGTCGAGCAAGAACTGTTTGATACCGGCGCGGCTATCTCGGCCAACGCTGTCGATCCTTCCAGTAGTGAGATACAGACGCGCTCGTACCCCAATTCATTCGGGCGGCAGGCCGGCACAATTGGTTATGAATTTGTCGAGGCGATGGATCTACCCAATCATGGTGCGCGGATTGGCGAGGAGGCCTTCAAGTTGCTGTCGGCCAGGCAGTGTCCCAGCGGCCTCAAAACGATCATTCTTGATGGGCCACAGGTCGCTCTCCAGGTACACGAGTCATGTGGGCATCCTATCGAACTGGATCGTGTTTTGGGCATGGAGGCGGGATTCGTCGGAAAAAGTTTTCTGACCACTGATAAGCTCAATAACAATTACCGCTATGGTTCGGAGATTGTGAATATGACCGCCGACGCCACCATTCCAGGAGCCCTCGGTACCTTTGGCTGGGACGATGAGGGTGTACCGGCGCAGCGTTCTCCCATTGTCACCAACGGCATCTTCACCGGCTATCTCATGTCGCGCGATACGGCTCCCCTGCTCGGATTGAACAGCAATGGCTGTGTGCGCGCGGACGGCTGGAACCGTTTGCCGATGATCCGCATGACAAATGTCAGCCTTGAGCCGGGGGCCTGGACGTTGGACGACCTTATCGCTGATACGGATGACGGTATCTTTATGAGCATCAATAAAAGCTGGAGCATCGATGATCGCCGCTTGAATTTCCAGTTTGGTGTAGAGATGGCCTACGAGATAAAGCATGGCAAGCTTGCTGAGGTGTTGAAGAATGCCACCTACACAGGCATTACGCCACAATTCTGGGGCTCGTGTGACGCCATCTGTAATCGTGATGAGTGGACCGTCTGGGGAACGCCCAACTGTGGTAAAGGTGAGCCGATGCAGGTGATGCGCACCGGTCATGGCGCTGCCCCGGCGCGTTTTCGCAATGTACAGGTGGGCGTCGGCAACTGGTCGGACTGAGAGAATACGCCCTGAGAGGAAGAAATCATGTTTTCTGATGAGACAAGCGTGCGTGCGCTGCTGCAAAAGGTACTCGGCTATTCACAGGCTGACCAGACCGAGGTTGTCTACCTGGGCACGGAGAGCGCCCTGACGCGTTTTGCCAATAATAGC
Source organism: uncultured Ktedonobacteraceae bacterium (assembly GCA_955652655.1). Classification (GTDB taxonomy): domain Bacteria; phylum Chloroflexota; class Ktedonobacteria; order Ktedonobacterales; family Ktedonobacteraceae; genus UBA11361. The sequence continues at coordinate 5,371 of CATPCK010000398.1, forward strand.
ATCCACCAGAACGTCGCTGAGAGTAACCACGAGCTACGCGTGCGAGCCGTAGCTGGCAAAAGAGTAGGTGTGGCGACCACCAATCGCCTGGATGATGAGTCGCTGCGGCGGGTGACGGAGCAGGCGCTGGAGATTGCTCGTATTCAACCCGAAAATCCAGAGTTTCATTCGCTGCCAGAACCCCGGCCAATTGTGCCCGCACCTGGCTATAGCGAGCGTACTGCCAGTTTCAGCCCGGAAGAGCGCGCTCAGCGTGTCGGTATCATCGTTCACCTGGCCAGGGAACGCGGCCTTGAAGCGGCGGGAGCCTTCTCTACGAACGCGTCTCAGGTAGCAGTGGCAAACTCCCTGGGCATCTTTGCCTATGAGCCGCGCACCGACTCCGAATGTCACGCCGTTGTCATGGCAGACGAGCGAGGTTCAGGCTACACGCAGCGCATGGCCACCGACGCCACTACCCTCGATTTTGAGGCGATGGCGCGCGAGGCGGTAGAAAAGGCGCAGCGCAGCCGTAAACCTGTAGACATCGCGCTGGGTGAGTACCAGGTCGTGCTCGATACCTATGCCGTGGGTGATATGTTGCAGAATCTCATTTTTATGGGCCTCTCCGCGACCGCCGTGCAGGAAGAGCGCAGCTTTATGAATGGTCAGTTTGGCAAACAACTGCTTGATCCGCGCGTGACCATTTACGATGATGGTCATGATCCCGCCGGTCTGTCCCAGGCATTTGACTAC
>CATPCK010000399.1 GCA_955652655.1 uncultured Ktedonobacteraceae bacterium
AAGGATACGGTTCACCCTTTCCAGTTCAATAGTCGCGTGATGCCTGGCAAATGTAGAGGAAGCTTCTTCCAGGTCACTTACCCCTTGTTGATAGCGTGCCTCCGTTGGACAGCTTTGTAGCAACAACGCCTCTCCAAGGCTGGATAGCGCCCGAGCATACTCCAACCGCATACCATATTCATGGCTCGTTTGTAGGGCCAGCTCGAAATACTCTTCGGCTTTCCGGTTTTGTCCTGCTGCACAGAGAATACGGCCGAGTAACCGTTGTGCCTGCGCCAGTAACTGAAAATGCTGTTGTTGCTCGACAGTGCTCATTGTCTCTTTCGCGATCTCTCCGGCTGTTTTCTTATCTCCCAGTTGTAGAAAGACATAGGCCTGCGCTAGCCGTGCTCGCGCCATATCCTCTGCTCGTAATCCAGTCAACATCAATGCGTGTCGCAAAGTTCCCATGATACGCCGTAAGCGCCGCTGAATCACTGGATCTTTGGCATCGACCCCTCTTGCTGCCTGCTCCTCTTCTACCAGCATGATGCGAAGGGTCGCGAGAGTAATCAGTGCTAGCCCGATCATTGGTGAACTGTTGATCTCACGTCCCAGCGCCAACGCGTGGCGTACCGCCTCGATACTGCTGCTGAGCTTCCCCTGCTCCTGTAAGTTCGTAGTGAGTGCGCAATACACAAAGCACATATCGAGGCGGATGTTCACCTTCTCAGCCAGCTTCAAACTGCGCCTATACCAGATCTCGGCCTCTACGAGGTCACCCACGAGTGTAGCCAGTTCTCCCAGGTTGATATAGATAGTTGAGATCAATGGAAAATCGCCAACGCGCTCTGCCAGGCTCAACGAGCGCCGGAAGTAGCTGTTTGCGGATGCGTGTGCTGTTTTGAGCATCAATGCCATGCCAATATTATTACACACATTTGCCATCGATCGGATATTGTTCTGTTGCTCAAAAATAGTTAGCGCCGTATTCAGGTAAGTCAACGCCTCTTGAATCTGCCCCGTTGTTCCCTCGATTATCCCCAGCGTCTCATAGATATTTCCTAACTCGCTCCGATCCCCTTCAATCGTCCGGAGGATCCGTGTCGAATTCGACATAGTTCCTGGCGTTTGATCTGCTCCTCTGCGCTCGATCTCATCTTCAAACATGCGCAAGCTCTCTTTTGCTGCCTCGCGCGCCTCGTCATACATCCCACCGTCATAGCAATTATTACTGTATTGCAAGCGAAGGCATGCCCATGCGACGCCTGAAGTCACTCCTGCCTCGCGCAGGACCTCTTGCCCCCGTTCATTGCATTCCTGGGCACCTGCTAAGTTACTTGTATGACCGTGTGCGCATCCCATCTCATACCACAACAATGCCTGAATTTGCGCCTCTCTCTGCTGCTCAGCCACCGTTTCAAATGTCTGCTGCCTGCGTATCTTTAACACATGCTCAAAGTGCGTATACGCTTCATGGTAATCGCCCTGGACCATCAAGCATTCGCCCAACCGTTCATGGAGGAAGGCCAGGTGCATTTCTTCCTGTAGTGCTGTCAATGCAAGCTCGCTGTTTTGTGTGCCGCCTTCTGACCGTTTTGCCGCTTCTCCATGGGCGATAGCCAGCTCGTAGTGGTGCTGGGCCTCCGGATATGCCGAGAGTGCATAGGCCCGGTTGCCCGCTATTTCAGCATATCTGGTGATCTGCCTGGAACTTCCACTACCCTTGACGAGGTGTTGTGTTATGGCTGCCGCGACCTCTTCTTCTCGCTCCTTGTACAGTTGTTGCAACGCCAACGCCGCCCTTCTATGCAACTGTGTCCGCCTGGCCACCGAGAGTTGTGCATAGAGGTGGCTGACTATCATGGGGTGCCAGAAGTGGTACACAATGTGCATACCGTCGCTCTCCTCTGTCAGTACGCCTGCCTGTAGTGCCTCATCAAGCTGGTCAAGTAGCATATCCTCGTCATAATTTGTAGCATAGCTCGACTCCATCGATTGCAATAGATCAAACTCAAACGATCCCCCCAGTAATGCTGCTTTGCCAAGCAGCCGCCGGCAGTCATTGCTCAGATGGCTCATACGCCGATCAAGGGCTGCCGTGATCGTTTCCGGTAAGAGGATCGCTTTCGAGGATGCGATGCCTTGTTGCCCCTCTGCGGCACTTGTGGTCGATAATTCTGCATAAGAATAGCGTGCAAGTTCCTCCGCGAAGAAAGGATTACCCGCTGCCTGCGTTTGAATATGCTGCACGATGGTATCAGGGAGAGACGCGACTAGAGCCCCGATTTGCTCCTGTGTAAGCGGTTGAATGTCAAGCGTTCTGATCACCTGTTCTCGCTGCAGCGCCGAGATGAGTGAACGTAATGGATGACTCTGTGTCAATTCTGTTTCCCTGCAAGTTCCTACCAGCAGGAGGTGTTGGTTGCCTTGGGTGTGAAAGTGGCGAATGAGGTACGCGAGCAATTCAAGGCTGCTGTCATCCGCCCAATGGAGATCATCGAGAATAATGAGCAGTGGGCGTTTCTGGCTGATTGCTGCCAGAAATCTGTACGTTGCCTCCCAAATATACAGCTGTTCTTGCGCTGATCGTAATGAGTTTGGTGCTGTTCCCTGGGGTAGCAACTGCTGTAGCTCAGGTAAAAGCATACTGAGGTGCCGGATATCATAGGCTCCAGGCTTCGACGCAGCCACAAATTGCTGCGTCTCACTGAACAGTTGCCAGTTTTCAACACCATGCAGTGTCGCTATGACTTTTCGCAGAATCTCCGTCCAGAGACGATACGGAATATCACTCTCTTGTTCGTAAGAGCGGCTCCAGGCAACAGACCAGCCGCGTTTACTTGCTTCGCGACTTAATTCCTCCGCTAGCCGTGTTTTGCCAATGCCCGTCTCTCCCCTGAGCAGCACAAAATGGCGTTTGTCTCTGGGTAATGTCTCTCCACCCTCTTCGGCCACAAACATCGTCTTGCGCAGTATCTCAAGCTCCTCCGTCCTTCCAACGAGTGGGCTTTGATGACCTCGACCAATCTGTCCTGGTTGAACCCAGTTTCTCTGTCCCACTGGAAAAACATCACGTACTGATTTCGTCTCGCCTGTCTGATATTTCGTCGCTACCTCCCTGCTCCCGCTGCCTCTGAACTGCTCACCAGCTAGCCACCCTGAAATGTTCCCCTTGCGTATAGCTTCAAACAGCTTGCGCGTCTCCGCCAAAGGCGCAATGCCATAGTTTTCTTCTAGTGCTGTTGTCAGTTTATGATAGACATGCAGCGCTTCATTGCGACGATCAAGCTGTGTGAGCACAAGCATCAGGCGGCGCACTGCCGCCTCGTTTGTTGGATCGGTTGCCAGGATGAGGTGCAGTGCATCAATGGCACGAGACAGCTCGCCTTGAGACATACGGTGGTCCGCCAGTTCCAGCAGTAAACCGATCCGCATTCTTTGCAGCACCTCTCGTCGGACCTGTGCCCATTCTGGGATGCGTTCTTCCTGGAGAAAATCACCTCCATAGAGCGCTACCGCTTCTTCGATTAACGCTTCGGCCTGTACTGCATCACTCGTTCCATGAGCTCTCGCGCTCAGGCTGATAAACACATCAGTATCCGACCAGATCGTGTTGGCATCGGCAAGTATCAGAGCATCGGCTTCCAGGCGTAAGAGACGAGACAGTGCCGGGCGTGCCAGCTCTGGTTCAAGCAACTGCCTTATTGTATGGACAGTATTGTTCAAACGGTTCGCTGCATTCTCTATATCCTGGTCGGGCCAGAGTTCCTCGATGATCTGTTCTCTTCCTCGTCTACGGCCAGGACTATGTAAGAGATAGGCCAGCAACATACGAACATTCCGGTGCTGCCACAGCGGATTGGTAACAGTTTGCCATTCGTGTCTCACTTGACGTTCCAGGCGAAATTGTCCCAATTGATAAACTTTAAAAAGCGGGAGGTATGTAACCTTTTCGTTCATCACCTATTCCCTTTTGTCTTTTCGCGAGTGCCTGTCTCAAAAGAAAGTGTTAGAAAGTCCACTTTACAAAAAATCTTATATGTCTCCCCCAAAGATCGATAGTATAAGACAGCTAGAAAACTGGATGTATTATACCTCGTGTATTTCTTCTGCATATGATATACCTCACTAGTATGCACAACGCTGTCGTACAGCTACTTGTTTCTCTCAAGCCTATAGAGCCCTCAGGGCTGTTTCATGGTACTGCTTCTCCATGTATGCTGTGTATCTGTGTTTCTCTATGATCATACAATAAAAAACGTCTTTGCTGAACCATACGAGTTTCAAAGGAGTGCCAATAAAGTCTCAACAGGTACACTTTCACTATGGATATTTAAGAAAAGGAAGTACCGCAGTACCATAGGAAACGTCAGGCAAGTCCCTTCATATGGTATACTTTCCAAGTCAAAAAGAATGTCATCAAACTGGCGAAAAACATCGCTATTTGTAGCAACATGTGTATGCATTTTGCAAACGTGATGTACTACAATGTCATTACTTACATTGTTCCGTTGACTTTCCTATGCTATACTAGAACAGTTCAGAAGAGAGGTTCAACCATCCTGTACGTCTTTCCTTTCCTGGTATTCCAATAGTTCAGGACGGTTGGGTTGTAATCATTGTTGACTGTAACGATGTGTTAGATAGGTACAGAGGACACTGATGGAGGCGAAAGCTCAAGCGCCCACCTTAAAAGAATCTACTATCGTCGAGCGCGTTGCTCGTAGTGTCTCCAGCGTACGTGGGGCAAAACCCGATTATACGCGCCTGGCTACCGAACTGGAACCAGCGATCCCTTTCGATGTTTTCGGTGTTGTATTATTACGTCATGACCGCCAGGCCGTACGCGTCACGGTGTGTCAGCGCAGCGGCGGTAGCTGGATAGCGCAATACCGTCAACACCCACTCAGCGGCTCAAAACTAGAGCAAATATTGCCATCTCCCACCACATTGGTGTGCAATTACCCCGATGGGTTAGATGGCCCTCCGGCCCTCTGTGGCGATGCCCTCAGTAATGCCCACCAGCTGCGCTCGACGCTCATTGCTCCCCTCATTGTCGGAGACAAAGTATTAGGAACGCTGGAGTTGGGTAGTACTCTCCTTGATACCTACGCGGCTCCAACGTTGCAGCGGCTCATTGAGGCCGTTGTACACGTATTGGCAGCCGCTATTGATAGCGCTCAGGTCGGCGGGAGCGCGGAGATCCAGGATCGTCAACGCCAGGCGCTTAAAGACGTCTCCAGCGCTCTTACCTCGAAAATGGACCTCTCTAGCATCCTTGATCAAATTGTAGTCGGTATCGCTAGCGCCTTAAATGTCGCCTCGGCTATCGTAACCTTTGATCAACGGGGGATGCGCATCCATTTAGAAGCCCAATCAGGCCTCAACCCGAATATACTGCGTAAGATCACAAACAACAAAAGCGCTATCTCTGAACAGAGCATCATTGGTTATACGCTGCGACGCAGGCAGCCTTTCTTCTCCAACGATATCAGCACAGATGACCGTTTCCCTCTCAGCCGTGTCTTCACCATAGAACTCGGTATACGCTCGATCTTTAGTTACCCATTGGTGACAGGCACTACTGTCTATGGGGCACTGCTGCTCTTCTCACCAGAGCCAGGTGGCTTTACGCCTCTCAAAACCGATATCCTCTCACTCTTCGCCAGTCAGGCCACCATCGCCATACACAACGCCATGCTGCTCGAATCAGCGCACCAGCGCAGCCGCTTTCAGCAAGCCATTGAACAATTAGAACGAGCTTATCAGCAAAACACCGATGAACAAGAGGTTCTGGCACGAGTACGTCAGGAGACCGAGCGTACTTTTGGCGTCAGTTTCACGAGCCTCCTCCACTTCGTCAGTGATCATCTATTGACGCGCAGCGAGCGCGACCTGCACGCCGTATTTCATCCCACCCCTTCACTTCCTGAGGAACCCTCGTTACAGGAAAGCTCGTCTCAGCCAGAGCATGAGTCGCAGCTTTCTTCTTTATTACAACAGCAGTTCAATGAGCAACCAGCAGAAGTTCATGCTCTTCAAGCTGTACTTACAGAGGAAACACTGTCTGGTTTTGATCAGGACGATCCTTCATCTCAGAATGATGGCATAGTGTTCCTCACTCAAACCGCTGAAGCAGCTTTAGCTCGTGCCGAAGTACTGGGCGAGCTAGGTCGTCTCTTCACACAGTTAAATCTGTCGAACACCCATAGAAAAGATGCCTGGTTTGTCGCCGATCTCCTCGGGGTATGTATCTATATGAATCCAGCGGCGGAGGCCTTCTGTGGCATGCGTATGGGTACCACCACAGAGAGTACTCTTGATGATATGTTCACCTATTTATTGCCTCGCATTCGCAATGCTGATGAAGTTCGTGCCTACCTGCACGATTTTAGTCACGGCAATGTGTACAGGCAGGACCTGCGCTGCGTCCTTGCTATAGAACCAGTTCATGGGCGGTTGGGACCTGCCTCTTCTCACTATCCTGCTCATGCGGCGGAGCTAGAAGGGATTCTAGCTGGCCTGCAGCCATCACGTAATTCCCTGCGCCTGGAGAGCGCTCCTTCTGACTATCACTATCAATTGTCGCGCTATCCCCTCATGAACCAGCACGGCGTCCTTATAGCGAACACCTTGCGCGTGCACGATGTCACAGAGCAGGTGCGCGACGAGAAAAACAAGTCGGTCCTTCTCTCCTCTGTCTCACACGACCTGCGTACTCCGCTTACCACGATCAAAGCTGCGGTAACGGGACTGCTGCAGGAGGATGTCGAATGGGATGAGCAGACCCGGCGCGAGATTCTTGAGGATATCGACATTGAAACCGAACACCTCACCGTCCTTATCAATGCGCTTGTCGAGATGTCACGTATCGAGATGGGAGCCCTCGTGCTGGATAAAGAATGGTGTGACGTCGTTGAAATTCTCCACGGAGCCCTGGCTCGGCTTGAACGCGCCCTCGCTGGCCGTTCCGTCCGTACCTCTCTGCAGCCAGGTCTACCGCTTATCTATGCCGATCATGTTCAGCTTGAGCGTGTCTTCTATAACCTGATCGAAAATGCCATCCGCCATAGCCCTGATCATGCAGAAATACTCGTATCCATCGATATCGTCGACGAGAGCACACCCGAAACTCCCCTGCATTATCTTCGCGCGAAGATCATCGATGGCGGTAAAGGCATCCTGGCTGGTGAGCGTGATCGCATCTTCAATACCTTCTATGGCCTGAATTTACGTGGCAGCGGTCTGGGCCTGGCTATCTGCAGAGGTATAATTGAAGCACACCAGGGACATATTGGTGTGGAAACTGCCCCTGGCAATGCCGGCTCATGTTTCTTTTTCACATTGCCTATTCACACATACAATGGTATACCGGTTTCTTCAACAGAAGAAAGCAATAGCGTCTCCCCATTGGATCGGGTAGAGGCACAGATGGAAGCAACCGGCGCTTCCGGGTCTCTTTCGCCTACTTCCCATCCATCATCTGCCAGTGTCCACCTTGTTGCATCCAAGACGGAGGAGCAACTATGAAAGCCAAAGGTAAACGTATCTTGGTCGTTGATGATGAGCTACCCATTCAGCGTATTTTGCGCCGAAACCTGTCTGTCAGTGGCTATGACGTTCTGGTCGCCGACGACGGGGAACAGGCCGTGGAAATGGTTCGCGTGCATCAGCCTGATCTCATTTTGCTTGACCTCTGCCTTCCTGGCAAGATAGACGGCCTCGAAGTTTGCCGGCAAGTCCGCCTCTCTATGCAGACACCGATAATTGTGCTCTCTGCTCTCACCGAGGAAAAGCAAAAAGTCGAAGCGCTCGACCTCGGTGCCGATGACTACCTGACTAAGCCCTTTAGCAACGACGAACTACAGGCACGCGTACGTGCCTGTTTAAGGCGCGCCAATTCTTCAGAAATTGGCAACGAATCACTGGGACAACCCGAGATTTTACAGAGTGAAGACGGTTATTTATATATGAACATGGTCAAACGACAGGTACGCGCTGGCGAGCAAGACATCCGTTTGACCCCCACCGAATTCGAATTGTTGCGGCAATTAATGCTCTATGCTGGCAAGGTGCTCACACACCGCTCATTATTACGAACAGTGTGGGGTCCTGAATATGGCGAAGAAGCCGACTACCTGCGTGTGTATGTGCGACAGCTGCGGCTCAAAGTGGAGATAGAACCATCACACCCACGCTATATCATTACCGAACCCGGCATCGGCTACGTCTTTCGAGGCAACGTAGTAGCGCAAAATGTTTAATAAAATTTTAATAACTTTCCCCGTTTTCTTAATATCGACCTAATTCACTATAGCGTAGACTAGAAACTGATGTACTTTTTCAGGCCGTGGAGCGCAAAGATCAACAGTCCCTCTGTGGGTGCAAGGGGCCGCTTTCAAAAGCCTATTATTGCAAGGCCGGGGTGTCCCCGCTTTTCTCTTTTTCCTTCTCCGCCGCAGGCGGCGAAACAGCAAGAGCAGAGACAAAGCCTCTTATGAGGCACACATCAGGCACACTAGAGGATAAGCCAGTATGGAAGCTCAACGAAGATGCTCAAAACTTCAAGTACTGATCACAAATCAGCAAAACAGCTTTGAGCATGTTCTAACAACAAACATACAAAACTGGGGTCACGAAGCCATCGTGATAACACCATCCTCCGCATCGTCAGGAAGCCGCGCCCACGGCGACGTATTATTATTTGACCTGGACGAAGCCCTTCGTAGCGCTACGCCCATAGGTAATGGGAACGCACAGGTACCCTTCGTGTCACTGTCGTTGGCAGAAAATGGCATGAAGAGGGACGACAAACACTGGCCTCATGTTCGCCTCACAATCGCACTGAGCAGCCGTTCCGTCTCCCGTACAACACTCGAACAAATAGGCGCCGTAGCGCTACTGCAAAAACCTTTCGAAATGGGACGCCTGCAGCGCTATTTACGCGTCTTTCAAAAGCTCCTGTTTGAGCGGGAAGAGACCCGACCTGTGGGCAAAAAGGTACGTATCCTGGTCGTAGATGACGATGTAGCAATTGCTAATGCCGTAAAACAGTGCCTGAACGTTGAATCGAACTATGAAGTAGCCGTTGCACATGACGGATTAGAGGCACTGGAACAATGCCTCGATTTCAGACCGCATTGTATTGTCGCAGATTTGATCATGCCCTGGATGAATGGTTATCAGGTCATTCGCTGTCTACACGCCGCTTCGTTACATACCATACCTGCTTTTGTCATAATGAGCGCGTTAACTCAGTTTGAGGCGCCGTGGAACCGCCCATACATGCGTGGTAACCACGTAGCGTACGTTGACAAGCCCTTTAACGTCGATTACCTACTCGCTGCCATTGAGCAGGTATGTTTGAATAGAGTCTGATACTTATTCCTCTCTCTTTCGTCAAACTCAGGAGAGAATGGAAAACTGTTACAGAGCACTGAACGTGGTAGCTTGTGGTAGAGTATTTGACTCGCACGCTTGACCGGGAAAGGAATAGAAGGAACTATGGAGCAGCAAGATCGCATTATGGATGGAGACTTACAAACATTAGGCCTCCAATCTATCCTGAAAATGCTTGCCCTGAGTGGGAAAACGGGAACACTCTTCGTCCATTCAGGCCCGGAAACACTCTCTATCAGCCTTCGTAAAGGCCAGATCGTCGCACTGCGCGAAGAAGGCGTGCCTCAACCGGATTTGCTCGTCATGCTCTGTCTCGTCAATAAATTGGACCCTCAACGGGCACAAATGGTGCGTGAGTATGCAGGTGGCAATACACAGGTTGCCCTTGCCATGCTTGTTGAACGCAATTGGATGAGCGCCGCTCAAATGCAGCGCCGCTTAGAATTTGCCGTGACCCAATCGATCAGTCATGCCTTGCGCTGGGTCGATGGTCGTTTCGCCTTCCATCGTCAGCTTGTGCCCATGGAAAACAGAATGCAACCGCTCGACATTGACTCCACACTGCTGGAAGCCCTACGTCAGGCTGATGAATGGGAGGAGATGGGCGAGACTCATTTGACTCGCACCACCGTCGCCCGCTGGCTGCCAGAAATCCATAACGATGTGCGTAGCCTTGGGCTCAGCCAGGAATATATCGAAGTACTCTGCCTCTCAAATGGTGAAATACCCCTCCAGGCTATAGCACTGGTTTTAATGACCCCCGAGGCCCGCGTTGCGCGCATCATGACCCACCTCCTCGAACTGCGCCTCATCGAAATCGTTGACACCGCTCTGGAGAACGAAGTACAACAGGATCTTTCAAACCTCATTATCAAGTGTCAGACAACATTAACACGACAGAAGCAGTCCTCCAATCCAGAGCAGCACCTTCTCGGCCTCGTCACCATCCTCTCTGATTGTATCAACGGTTTGTTGGCACATCATAGCCGCTATGCGAAAAGCCTGCGCGGGCGAGGTCAGATCCCCTATTCGGATGTGATACGCTATTTGGAGCGTCGTTTCGCTAGCCAGTTCCAACTCCTATCGAAGCAACAATATCCCATCTTGGAAACCATTGAATTTACCAATGGAGGACTTGACTGTACCAGCGTCCTTACCCTGGATAAATTGGTGAAAGGAGAGCAATTAGAAGAGTTTTATTGGGAAGCTGTCCTCGGCCTGGCTGCTTTCTTACGCATGGTTTTCGCAGAGTTATTGCGTGACGAAGTGGGCAATTCACATACCGGCCGCAACCTCAATTTCGCCTGGAAGGCCTTCCTGACCGAAATAGACCAGGAAATTCATCAATACCAGGTCTATCGGGCGCAGCGCAACATGAAGGTAACCCGTGGCCGTGATGCCGCGCAACCAGCACCCATGGGTATCATACAAAATTGGAATCATGTCCCTGATAATGAAGGTGGTCCCTACAGGTCACCTGAGTCAAGTAGGAGGTCAATCTAATGGCTGTACCGACAGTACTAGTTGTGGACGATAGTCCCACTGTGCGTAAAGTCGTCCAAATGACCCTGCAGCGAGAGCATATTAGAGTGATTACTGCTGGAGATGGTCTCAGCGCCCTCACCTCAGTTGCCGACGAAATGCCCGCTGTAATTCTGCTCGATATACAACTTCCCCGTATGGATGGGTACCATATTTGCCAGATAATACGGAAAAACTTGCAGTTTCGTCAAATACCGATTATTATGCTCAGTGGGAAGGATGGTTTGTTCGACAAGATGCGTGGTCGGCTCGCTGGTTCAACAGAATATCTGACCAAACCTTTTGACTCAGTAGAATTAGTACAGACCGTAAAAAAACATCTTGTGAACTGGCAAGAACGCATGCCCCCACAACATGAAGGGATGCGTACTCGCCTTCGACGCCGTGGCTAGGCGTTGTCCACATTTACTGTAGTGGGAGGTTCTACAGGTAAATGTGCGTTAGTGAAATAGCCTTTATTTCCCATTTCACTAGCGTAACTGGCATATTGGAAAGGTATAATAATGATGCCTGGACAGAAGATTCTCGTAGTAGATGATAGCTGGACAGAGTTGACCATGATTGCTACTCCACTGCGTAACAGTGGCTTTGAAGTGGTTACAGCTGTTGATGGTGACGAAGCTGTCGAAAAAGTATTTAAAGAACATCCACAATGTATTGTACTGGATGTCGTCTTACCAAAACAAAATGGTTTTCAATTGTGCCGTAAACTCAAGAGCTTGGAAGCGAGTAGGCACATCCCGATTATCTTGTTAACTAGTAAAAATACTCCCCTCGACAAATCCTGGGGGTTAAGACAGGGCGCAGACCTGTATATGACAAAGCCATTTAATAGCGACGAATTGGTAGCTAGTGTGCGTAGTCTGGTGTAAAGAAGTTTGGATGCCCACAACCGGGTACCCTTACTACACCTCTAGAGAATATGTCCGGCGACTCGTGTTGTCGCCCAAGGAGTTTTTTTGTGGCCAGCCATGATCGAAAAATGCGGCAGCGGGATGCTTTGATGCCACAAACTATGTCGGCTTCCCAGCGACCAGGAACACAATTGAGTGATCTTTCCGCTGACTCTCGTGAGATTCAGCGTAGCTCCCGTGCTAATTCCGTGCTGGCATTGCAGTCTCAGCTTGCCCAAATCTCGCAATCTCGTCCTGCCAGCACTGCTCAGGGAGCTGTATCGGTTGAGGTTGTCGGTGAGCAATATCTGACCTTCTCATTGCTGGATCGAGAGTTTGCCCTTAAAGCTGAACATATTCAGGGTGTGGAACGCTTAGTTGATGTCACCTCTGTTCCCAATCTGGCACCCTGGGTGAGAGGTGTGATCAATCTGCGCGGCTCTATCGCGTCGGTGGTGGATCTTCGCAGTTTTCTGGATATGGAGGAGCTTCCCTACAATCCACGGACTCGTTTGTTGTCGGCGCAGTACAATGAGATGGTGATTTGCCTGGTTGTGGATGGTGTCAGTGAAATGGTACCCATTCCTCCTACCGCTATTACCAACATAAGCGTACGCCAGGCCTCTATACCACAATGGGCTGTTCCCTATGCTTCTGGGGTCGCGTTGATTGATAGACGTGTCATTGTGTTGATAGATGCCGCACGCCTGCTTTTCTCAGATAAAATGCAGCGTTACGAAGCCCTACAATGATATTTGCTTCTTTGAACGTACTTAATTATAGACGTATTTTTACACACAGGAGGCCTGGCAGATGAATCCTGATCGCAATAGAGGCGGAATGACTGTCAATGGGCTGATGCAGCTAGGGCTATTTCTTTCAGCCGCAATTCCGGTCATCATGATCGCTTTTCTGGGAGTATTTGCCTCACAACGAATCCAGAGTAGCGGTAATAACGGCGATTCCACCACCTTTGTACTGGTTGTTGTTGCCTGTGCAATCGTGGCCCTCATTGGAGTACTGACCATCAATTATTTTGTTCAGCGCGAAGTCAAGAGTCGATTACTTGGACTCGTTGACGTTTGCCGTGATTATGCTGGCGGAGATCGCACCGTTCGTGCTATGGTCAACGGCGACGACGAATTCGCTATGCTTTCGATGTCGCTGAATACTCTTCTTGATAGTCAAGGAGCCTCGCAAGGTGGAGTCTCATTTAGCTCCAATGGCAATGATGCTGCTGCGCTACAAGCGCAGATCGAGAAACTGCTCCAGGAAGTCAGTGCCGTCGGTGATGGCGACCTGCGCGTTCAGGCTGAAGTAACACCAGACACCCTTGGCGTTTTGGCCGACTCGTTCAACTATATGATCGAAGAGCTTGCGAAAGTCGTCGGACGCGTCCAAACAACGGCTGTACAGGTTACCAACGCGACTCGCCGCATCATTGATCGCTCCGATGAACTCACCCGGGCATCCGAAACCCAGGTGGCTCAGATTTCTCAAACAACCGAAGCCGTCGAAGCGCTGGCTATCTTCATTCAAAACGTGGCCCGCAATGCGCAACTCAGCGCTGAAGCAGCTCAAGAAGCCCTGCGCAACGCCAATAGTGGTCAACGCTCCGTTCGTCAGACGATTGAAGGCATGGTCCTCATTCGTGAAAACGTCCAGGAAACCTCGAAGAAGATCAAACGTCTCGGCGAGCGCTCCAATGAAATCGGTGAAATTGTTCGTATCATCGAAGACATCGCGGATCAAACGAACCTGCTTGCTCTCAATGCCGCCATTCAGTCAGCTATGGCTGGTGAGCATGGACGAGGGTTTGCGGTCGTCGCGGACGAAATACGTCTTCTCGCCGAACGCTCAACTGAGTCTACCAAGCGTATCGATACCCTCGTCAAAAGTATCCAGGGCGATACCTATGAAGCCGTTGTAGCTATGGAAGATAGCACACAAGAGGTCGTGAAAGGTTCGCAACTCGCTGATGAAGCCGGCCGTTCACTGAACTCGATCTACTCCGCTGTCGAACGACAGGCGCAAATGATCGAAAGCATAGCTCGCGCCGCGAACGAACAGACATCGGTCTCTGAAGCTGTCGCTGTTGCCATGGGTCAGATCTCTGACATCACTCGTCAGACTAACATCGGTACCCAGGAAGCCGCCGCCAGTGTGAGCTATCTCGCTGAGCTTACAGAGCAACTCCGTGCCTCGGTCTCTACCTTCCGCCTACCAGACCACGGCAACGATATGATGGCTTCGTTCCCAGGTATGACATCTGTGGCAGAACTGCAGGGAGGAAATGGTAACCAATTCTTCCCACCGGCTCTCGGTCCAGGTTCCGAAAACAACTGGGCACAGGATTTCGCTGGTAATTTCCCGCCACTTCCAGAACCTGGCAACTCGGGTTCGCTGGTCGCACTTTCAAGCCGCAATGGGCAGTTTTCCTATAATAACCAGCAAGATTTTGGCCAGCCTTCGTATAATAACCAGCAGAACTTTGGTGGACAGCAATCCTTTGCTAACCAGCCCGGCTTTAGTCAGCCGCCTTTTGGTGGTCAGCAGGGATACGGCAACTCACAGTCGTTTGGTGGTCAATCGTTTGGTGGTCAACAGGGCTTCAGCGAGCAGCCTTCGTATAACAACCAGCAGAACTTTGGTGGACAGCAGCCCTTTGGCGGCAACCAGTACCAGCAGTATCAGCAAGGTTTCGGTGGTCAACAATCTTTTGACAATCAACCTGGCTTTGGCGAAATAAGTGGATTTGAGCAGCCACAGAGACCACAGAATTTCCCTGCCTCAAACCAGGGAGATCTACAACAACAAAATCCTGGCTCACTGCAAAACCAGAAGCCGGGGCAATTTCAAACCTCTCGTCAACATTGGCAAAGAGGTGCTCAACAGAATCAAAGTCAATCGCAGTTTGGTCAGGACCAGGCTCCATTCCCGAATAATGGACAGTTTGGTCAGTAGCTAACTGAGTTACACGTTTCAAAATATACAGGGGCGAGGCCTTTGCCGGGGAACGCGAGTGTCGTCCCCCGAACTACCCCCTTCTTAAGCATAGTAGGGACACAGAAATGGGGGTGCCAGGGAAAGGTTCCTTGCTGTGAGTTCGGGGTGTCCCTTGAACTACTCCCCTTTTTATGTATGAGAAACAGTGGAACGTGTAGCTAGAAAAAGTGGGTACGCGCAAAATGTCGAATACATTTGATAAACTTTCAGTACTCGATTCGTTTATCGAAGAAGTGAATAGTTATTTGCCGGAAATAGAGTCCAACCTCGAAAATTTGGCACAATCCCCCTCTGGCACAATGCCCGGCTATATGGACGCTATTGAGGAAACCTATCGCCGTACCCATACTATTGGTGGTTCTGCTTCGATGATGGATTTCCCCGGTCTGGCACATGTTGCTCATGGTATGGAG
This sequence comes from uncultured Ktedonobacteraceae bacterium, assembly GCA_955652655.1. Taxonomy (GTDB): domain Bacteria; phylum Chloroflexota; class Ktedonobacteria; order Ktedonobacterales; family Ktedonobacteraceae; genus UBA11361. Next base: position 15,236 of record CATPCK010000399.1, read on the forward strand.
GATATCCTCGGTGACGTATTAGATGGCGTAGCTACCCTTGATGCTCCGACAATTGGCCTGTTGCAACGATCCCTCGGGAGAATGCATCAGCTCCTTCAAGGAATACGTGGCGGTATCAACGAAGAGGCAGTCATGGCTGAAGACGATGCTGATTATGTCCGCTATCGTGCTCTTACAGAATCTTCAGCATCAGCACCATTGGTCGCGAATAGCAATGCGCGTGGTGCCCCGTTGCCGCCTACCTCCGTTCCATCCCCTGTCGATGTGCCAGGACAAAGCGCACCTGCGGTCTCCTCGATGCCTTCACTTGACGAGGTTTTAGCTTCCTTCCGCACGACGCCTGTAACAGCAGATGAAGATGTCATGTGGCCTGAAGAGTCTGCTCCTGTTGAACCCGTACCCACGGACTTTGTCCATGAGCCAGAACAGGTTGCTGGACTTGCTCAACCTGAAATAAGCTCTGTGCCCAACCCTGCAAATCCAAGTATACTGGAAATGATGGCCGCCACTACAGCGACATGGCCAGCCTTCCCTCAAAACAACACCGCAGACAACCCTGCTGAATCACCAGCAGTGCCTCCTCATGTTGAAAGCGTTTCGCTTCCAGCTTCCGATAGAGAAGGCGTAACCAATCCCAAACAACCTTCGTTCATCGCTCAATCTGTACCAGCGCCGGCGCCTGCTGATCTTGCTCTCCCGGTAGTGTTCAACGAAATGCACCAGGAGACCCATTCCCTGGCAGTACAGGCCTCCTCTCTTAGGGAAATGCTTAAACAACTGCGCGTGGCTATGTCCGTAATCGAAGTCCAGCGCACGGAATTCAAAGGCTTTCTCGATGGCTCCAAAGATGCCCTCGATCGCATGGAAGATTGGGCTGGACAGGCAATGGGGCTTAATCTTCGCAATAGCCCCGAACACGTGCGGCGTTATCTGCCCCTCTCTGTCATGTGGGTCTCAAATACCAGGCTGAAAAAGGTACTTGATCTTCTCACACAGATTACCAGCGGTGTCGAAATGACAGACGAGCAGATCCACACCGCTCTGCACCAACTCTCTGCCTCCATTGAATCGTGTGGTAATGCCTTTCAGCAGCTTGAGGCTCAAGCTCAAAACTCCTCGCATACCTTCACACATGATCAAGGGTGGACACCATGGGAGATGCGCGTCTCGCGTGAAGCGGAGGCAATGCGTGAACGTGTAACCTTTGAACGGCGCGGTGACCCTGCAACTCTTCGCACCGAAATCGAGGCCGCTGTTCGCGAGGAATTTCGACGTGAACAAGAGGCGAAAATACGTGAAGAAATACGCCATGAGTACGAAACACGCCCACTGACTCTTGCCGCCCGCTCAGAGTTGGAGCGGCAATTACGCAACGAAATTCGCCAGGAGTTTGAGGCAAAGCGGCAATTGCAGGAGCGTGTCTCCGGGACAGATGATGCCGAAGCATTCCAGGAACTCGAGAACAGGCTGCGCAGTGAAATTGAGATCCAGGTTCGCCAGGATTTCCTTAATCAGATAACGGAAGGCGCCGGAGATATTCTGAATGCATCCATGCATCAGACGCTCGTGCCTCCTGTACCGACTGCGCCGCGTACCTCGAATTTTATCGACCAGGCGCGGCAGGCAACCGGGCTGTCCACCTTTGATACGCAGCAGTTCGCTCCTGAAAAACAACAGTCTGCCTTTACACCTCCGCCTCCCTTGCCACCCGCATCACCGCAGATCGCTTCTACACCTGCCGCGCCGGCGATACCGCCACGGCCTCAAACTGCTGCCCAGAAGCCTTTGACTTCTGCTTCGGCTTTTACTGCGGACTTTGGGGAAGAAGCGTCAGAAATCTTCCGTTTAGAGGCTGAAGAACATCTGCAGACGATCATTATGCACGTGGCCGCTCTCGAGAAGTCTCCAACAAATCGTGAAATTATCCAGGGCATTCGCCGTGCCACTCATACACTCAAGGGCGCTGCTGGCATGATGGGCTTCCGTGCTATCGCTGATCTCTCCCACATTTTCGAAGACCTGCTCGATAGCATCATGGAGGGCACCACCACAATTTCACCTGCTGTACTCAGTCTCATACTTGATACTTCAGAGACCCTTGACCTGCTCATAACAGGCAGGGGAACCGATCCACGCGGTGAAGAAGCCAGGGTCCAATTGCTTCGCGTTCGCTATGAAGAGCTTCTCGGCCAAAGTGCACTCAGAGATGCTAGCGTGGAAGATGTTGACGCCGATGAAATGAACGAAGAAGGCCTCATGGATGACGGATCCACCGTTTCCGGCGTCGTCGCTGGCTCTCAATCCATGGAGACAAATGTCCAGCGTGCCGCTCGTGGTGACCTCAGTGTACGCGTGCGACTCCAGAAACTCGATGAACTCGTCAATCTCTTCGGTGAGCTCCTGGTGAACCGCAGCATTCTGGAAGAGCGCGTCAATCGTCTCGTACAGCTTGTCTCCGATGTCGGCGTCAGTAGTAATCGCCTCAGAGATGTCGGGCAAAAGCTCGAAAGCAGGTTTGAAGCTGCAACACTGCCCAGTGGCCGTTCTGTGCAGGTAATGCCGGGTGAAGGTTTGCAAAGTAAACTCGCTATCAATGGCAACAAAAATCGTGTTGAACCTGAACATCTCGCGGAATTCGATGAACTGGAGCTCGACCGCTATACCGAATTCCACCTGCTCGCTCGTGGCTTAAGCGAGGGCATCTCGGATATGGCAACACTCAGTACAGAGATGGAAGCAGTCATACGAGATTGTGAAGGTGTCTTCGCCCGTGAGAACCGTCTCAATACCACTTTCCAGGACCGTCTGATGAAAGCGCGTCTGGTTCCTCTCTCAACCATGACTCCGCGCCTCTACCGCGCTGCTCGTGCTGTTGCTTTCAAGCAACATAAAGAGTTCGAGTTCCTTCTAGAGGGCGAAGATACTGAAGTTGATCGCACCGTCAATGAAGAAATTGCCGGACCATTGCTGCACCTCATGCGTAACGCTGTAAACCACGCCATCGAGACGCCGGAAGTTCGTATCCAGAAGGGCAAACCACCTGCTGGCCAGATTAAACTCTCCGCCGCCTACGAGGGCAACCAGGTCGTTATCACTGTACGCGATGATGGTGCCGGTATCGATCCAGAGCGTGTGCGCAATGCCGCTATCGCTCATGGGCTCATTCGCGAAGGTCAGGTACTCGATGACAACGATATTATTGAACTCATCTTCCGCCCAGGCTTCTCAACCGCCGAAGTACTGAGCGAAGAGAGTGGTCGTGGCGTTGGCCTTGATGTCGTACGCGATAGCGTTTCCCGCCTGAGAGGAACGCTTGTCGTTGAGTCAATGCCGGGTCAGGGCACCGCATTTACTATGAAGTTCCCCACCAGTCTAGCTATCCAGAGCACGATGATGGTAATGGCTTGCGGACAGCAGTTCGCCATTCCAACTGTGCTCGTCGAATCCATAGGCCGCCTGGATAACTTCAAGCGCTCCACGCTTGCTGGCAGGCCAGCTATTCTGGTGCAAAACGAACTTTATCCATTGAATACACTTGCCCAACTCCTATCGTTGCCAGTAAGTCCCATTGACGATAAGGCGCCATTACTCCTGGTGAATGCGGGCGGCTACAAGGTGGCCATGGTCGTTGATGATATCAAGGGTAAGCTGGATGTCGTGATGAAGAACCTCGGGCCTCATCTGCGCAACGTTCACGGTATAGCTGGAGGAACCGTGATGGGGAATGGACGCGTCGTCCTCATCCTTGAGCTAATCGAACTACTCGCCACCCGTTCGAAACTGGCTGCGAGCTCGACAACCTCGGCCTCTGCTCCCGTCTATCGGGACGGCATGGTCGTTCCGCCGCTGCAATCAAGCTCCAGGACAGGGGCCCTGCCTGTTCAACAGCCGGTCGCAGTTTCAAAACCACCGGCTATGTCAGCTCCCCCCCAGGCAGAGTACGGAAAGCATGTGCTCGTGGTAGATGATAGTCCAAGCGTTCGTCGTGTGGTCAGCAATATGCTCAAACAGCGCGGTTGGGAAGTCCAGATGGCGCGGGATGGCGTAGAGGCCCTGGAAATGATCTCCCATCAGACGCCGGCAGCCGTACTGCTCGACATAGAAATGCCGCGCATGGATGGCTACGAACTGATTGCAACCATCCGGGCCCAGGAACAATATCGAACGCTTCCGCTTGTCGTATTGACCTCGCGCGCTGCCACGAAACACCAGCAGCGTGCCATCCAGTTAGGCGCCAATTCCTACGTGGTCAAGCCATACCAGGATGATGAACTTATCAACACGCTCAACACCCTGGTCTACGGCGCCCCCGCCCGCTAGAATATACGGATGTAGCCGTGGCATAGCCACGGCTACATCCCATGCGGCACAATAAGGAAAGAACCATCTGAAATGGGAGTTGAACGAGCCGTTACACGCTGGCACATCCAACACCAGCAAATACTCAACGAAATCAAAACCCTGGAGGCAAAACTCGCCGACTCCCAGGAAAAACAAAGCCACCAACAAGAGCTTACCCAACAACTGATCGAGGCGCGGAAAAAAATCCACCAGCTCGGCCCCTGCCCCAAACCAATGATGGGCTAGAAAACATCAACCAAACTCACTAACCAGCCACAGCCTCAGCAATTAACCTCCCCATCTCCTTCGTTCCCACAATCACCTTACCCTCCTCGCGCAAATCTTCCGTCCGGTAACCAGCCTCCACAATCCCCTCCACAGCCTTCTCAACTATATCCGCCTCCTGCTTCAGATTGAACGAAAAGCGTAGCATCAAGGCAAGCGACAAAATTGCAGCCATAGGATTCGCCTTCTCCTGCCCGGCAATATCAGGAGCGGAACCATGAATAGGCTCATACAAACCAAACAACCCGTACTCTGTGCGCCGTGTTCCAAGACTCGCCGAAGGCAGCATTCCCATAGAACCAGCCAGCATCGAAGCCTCGTCCGTCAAAATGTCACCGAACATATTCTCTGTCACAATCACATCAAAACTTGCAGGGCGCCGGATAAGATGCATCGCGCAAGAATCCACCAGCAGGTGCTCCAATGTTACAGCGGGATACTCCGCCGCCACACGGTCTGCCGTTCTTCGCCACAGCCGTGATGAACTCAGCACGTTAGCCTTATCTACCGACGTAACCTTCTTCCGCCGGTCTCGCGCCAACTCGCATGCCGTTCGTACAATGCGCTCGATCTCAGCTTCCGTATATACCAGCGTATCGATGGCTTCGAGCCCCTCTGGCGTATCACGAATTTCACTGGGTTTTCCATAGTAGATTCCGCCCGTCAATTCACGTACGACCAGCAGATCGGTCCCACGTAAAATATCAGCCTTGAGGGTAGAAGCATTCAACAAAGCATCGAATGGACGAATGGGACGGAGATTAGCATAGAGAGCCAGTTCTTTCCTCAAGCGAAAGAGCGCGCGTTCAGGTTGTATCTTCGAGTTTGGTCCTTCGTAGCGAGGAACACCCCCGACCGCGCCAAATAAAATAGCATCGCTCTCCTGGCAGAGCTCCATTGTTGCATCAGAAATAGCATCACCCTCGGCATCTATTGCCGCGACACCCACCAGCGCCTCTCTCGTCTTAAAAACATGCCCATAGCGCCTGGCAACTGCTCCCAGGACACGCACAGCCTCCTCTGTAACCTCGGGGCCGATACCGTCCCCCGCTAAGACAGCAATCGAATATGTTCCCAAGTTTGTTCCCTTCTTCCTAAGAT
>CATPCK010000400.1 GCA_955652655.1 uncultured Ktedonobacteraceae bacterium
AGGTGACAGCAACGGAAGCGACGTACCGCCTGCTCGAAGGCTCGCCACTGAAGGTGCACCATCACGGTGAGGAGATACTCTTGCCTGTGGATGGGGCCGTCACCCGGACCATCCCACCTATAAAGGCGGGACCACGGCCCCACCAACCTCAAGGGCGCGAACCGATCCCGCGAGGGGCACGAACGGGGTCCACAAAGACGCAAGCTTGAGCGACTCCTATGATTGGCCTGAGGCGTCGAGACCGAGCAGCTTGATGGCATTCTCCTTGAGAATCAGGGGCCGCACCTCTGGCCGAATCGCGGTCTGCTCGAAATCCGCTAACCAGCGATCGGGCGGAATCAATGGATAGTCGCTACCAAACAAGACCTTGTGCTTCAGGAGCGTATTCGCGTACTGTATCAGTTGCGGCGGGAAGTACCTGGGCGACCAACCGGAGAGGTCGATGTAGACCTGCGGCTTGTGGAGGCACACCGAGAGCGCCTCGTCTTGCCAGGGGAAGGAGGGGTGAGCCATGATAAAGCCTAAACTGGTACAGGGCACTTGTCAAGGTTGGGTTGAAAGGGGGGAGGGCGTTTCATAACTAGGAATCCTCCCACAGATGAGCTAAAACCCGTTTGGGAGAACGGATGAGATCAGGACGGTGGGCATGCCAGGCAGCCAAAGCAACCACGATGGAGGCCGTATAGGTCAAGGCCACTTGTCGGACAATGGTCGACCAGCCCGAGTAAGGAGGCCGTTGCAGACAAAAGAAGAGGAAGACACGGCCAAAGAAGCGTTCAATGGAACTGCGTTTGCCCAATTCCTCTTTGGTCCAGGAGGGCGGTAGGCAGGAGCGGTTCTTTTGTCGCTTGGGATTCCAGGGAACCACCGCAATGGCTCCCAGCGTGGCGTGGATCCAGTGGATGAGCTGAAGGCCCCAATAGCCGGCATCCAGGCGGATGATGTGAGGACGAATGCGATAGAGGCGGACGGCCAGTTCCAACAAAGGACGAGCAAAGGGAGCATCATGACAGTTGGCTGGGGAGACCAGGAAATGCACGGGCAAGCCGGAGCCACGGCAGAGCAAGGTATGCACCCGATAGCCGCGTAGCAGTGGGCGGGGATGGTGTGCGGGAGCGTGACCGGTGGCGGCATCGGGATCCGTTCTGCGCCAAGCCAGGATGGGAGCACTATCGATAATCAGATCGCGAGCCCCGATCAGATGGCAACGCACGGCACGCCAGACCGTGAGCACAAAGAGGGTCTCAAAGGGAGGCGCTCCTGCCGGAAGCCCTCGTTTGCACAGTTGAGAAGGGCTAGGAACGCATGGCTTGCCAACTGAGTCGAGCGGCAAGCCACAGGCCAAGGCCAGCGCGGGCCAACTCAGCAGCCAGTCATGCACGTCCTGGTAGGAGAGTCGGAAGACGCGTTTTGAGCAGGGCGATCAGCAACAAGGACTCTTCGCGGTAGGTGTGAGGGCGACCGCCTGCTCCTTTGGGCAAAGGGGGCGGACAACGCCGATGTGCCAGCTGAACAGCCAGGCGACATAAGGCTAGCAGGTGTAAGGTCTCGATCAACGTGAGGGCATTGATATGCAGCCAACGCTCACGCTGGCCTTGAGCACGATGGTATGATGGGGGCAGGACTGGCGCCTGATCGGTGACGAGGATAGGCATCATAAGCTGATCTCCTGGACGAGGGAACGAGCCTCGTCTGGAGTCAGATTACCCTATCTTTACCGGGTAGGGAAGGTCCACAAGAGAGAGTAATTGCTAAGCGAAAGATGAGAACCATATATGACGGCACTTCGACCATTCCGCTTCGGGGTGATTGCCTACGATGCGCAATCCAAGGAAGAATGGATAGCCAAGGCAAGGCGCATAGAGCAACTCGGCTATGCCACACTTTTAGTTCCAGACCACCTTGGGAAACAACTTGCTCCCGTTCCTGCCATTCTGACAGCGGTTGAAGCGACACGTTCCCTGCGGGTCGGAAGTTATGTGTTTGACAATGACTTTCGACATCCTGTCATGCTGGCCAAGGAAGCGGCTACTCTCGATGTGCTGACGGGTGGTCGATTCGAATTGGGTGTTGGGGCGGGATATCTGCGCTCGGAGTATGAACAATCGGGTCTCACCTATGACGCAGCAAGCGTCCGTGTGAGCAGACTGGAAGAGACGATCCAGGTCGTGAAGGGATTATTTGCTGAGGAACCACTCACCTTTTCAGGCCGTTATTACACCGTCACCAACCTTGACGGTTTTCCTAAGCCAGTTCAACGACCACACCCCCCTCTGCTCATAGGTGGTGCCGGGAAGCGGCTCTTAACGCTTGCAGCCAGAGAAGCGAGCATTGTCAGTATTGGTGCCAAAGCACAAGGTGACGGAAGTGGGTTGGATGCGACAGACACGACGCCAGCAGCGACGAGACAAAAAGTGGCATGGATACGCCAGGCAGCAGGTGAGAGGTTCAACCAACTCGAGTTGAACATGATCATGTACGAAGTTGTCGTCACTGAAGATCGACACCACATAGCCCGGCAGCTAGCAGGACGCTTTAAGACGACCGATGAACAGGTCCTTACTCTCCCACATTGCCTGATCGGGACATCAGATCAGATCAGCGAAGATTTGCAGAGGCGTCGTGAGCAGTATGCTATCTCATACATTGCTGTGTTTGATGAACATAGCGAAGCATTTGCGCCAGTTGTAGCTCGTCTTGCTGGAACGTAATGTGTTATGGCGAGATGCAATGGTGACAACAATAGATACTAGCATCCTTTTTTCGAGTTAGGAAATGCCCTCAGGGGGCTATGATTACCAATCAAAAGGCATTCCGACGTAATTTTCTGCCAGGCCGTTGGCTGCTACGCGTGAACTGACTGTATAGTCAAGTTGAGCGCGCTGCATCCGCTGTTGGAACGCGTCGTCATCCGGGAAGCGATGCAGCATGGAGGTCATCCACCATGAAAAATGCTCCGTTCGCCAGACTCGCCGTAAACACGTCGTTGAGTACGCCTCTAAAAGACGCGTTTGATTCTGTTGGTAGAACAGCGTGAGCGCGCGAGCAAGATGACGGACATCAGCTACTGCCAGATTCAGACCTTTCGCTCCGGTCGGTGGAACGATATGGGCGGCATCACCTGCCAGAAACAGCCTTCCATACTGCATCGGTTCGATAACGAAGCTGCGCATCGCCAGGATGCTTTTCTGGATGATGGGCCCCTCGAGCAACTTCCAATTGTCTTTGGTCGCTAAGCGTACATGCAGCTCTTCTAATATCATCGCATCTGACCAATTGGCAATATCATCTTGCGGATCACACTGAATATACATGCGTTGGAGTTCCGGCGAGCGAGTGCTGACCAGGGCGAAGCCACGTTCGTGATAGGCATAAATCAATTCATGGGCCGAGGGAGGAGCCTGCATCAAGATGCCGAGCCAGCCAAAAGGATATGATCGCGTAAAAACTTGTTGTATCGCCGCTGGAATAGACGACCGAGAAACGCCATGAAAGCCGTCGCATCCAGCGATGAAATCGCAGTGCAGCTCAACCTGTTCATTCTCATGTACAAATCGTATGCCTGGCTGTCGAGAAGAAACATCAAACAACTGAACGTCCGTGACGTTGAAAAGAATGTCTCCACCCTGCTTGAGGCGCGCTGCAATACAATCCTTAATGACTTCATGCTGGGGGTAAATCGTGATGGCGCGCCCGTTAGTCAGTTCATACAAATGAATGCGATGACCATATCCATCAAAGCGAAGCTCGATGCCATGATGAACGGCTCCTTCGCGCTGCATGCGTTCAGCAAGCCCCATGTCCGTCATTAGATCGACCGTGCCCTGCTCGAGAACACCAGCACGAATCGTTGATTCAACCTCTTCTCTGCTTCGGCTTTCGAGAACGAGAGAATCAATCCCTTCCATGGATAAGAGGAGGGACAGCATTAAACCAGCCGGGCCCGCTCCAATGATTCCAACGCGTGTGCGCATGTTCATTACGAACCTCCTCACAAACAGCCTTGCTCCATCACAGGTTGAAAAACGCGGTCTCGTCCGCGCCTTGCAGGACGATATCAAAGCGGTAGACGACCGCCGGGCCACCAGGCTCGCGCCGGGCCAGCAGTGTTGCCCGCCGGTGCTCGGGGACACGTTGCAGTACCGGATCCTCGGCGTTGGTTGGCTCGTCTTCGAAGTACAGGCGCGTCACGAGGTGGTTGAGCAGCCCACGAGAAAACACGGTGACGCAGATATGCGGAGCCTGTAGTCGCTGCCGCTCTCTATCGAATGGGACAGGTCCTGGCTTGACCGTCTCGAACCAGTAGCTTCCGTCCTCTTCCGTGCCGGAGCGGCCAAATCCCAGGAAGGA
>CATPCK010000401.1 GCA_955652655.1 uncultured Ktedonobacteraceae bacterium
AGCGTGGCGTCTCCGTTATCGGACCGAAAGCGGGGCAACTCAAAGCGCCCAACGGTCAAACGCGAGGCTGGTCACGCACAGACGTCGAGCGCCCGGACCTGACCCAACACTACCCATTTCTTATCCAGCATGACAGCACAGGCGAAGAACGCCGCTTCCGTCTTGCCGGCTGGACAGAGCCGCCACCACACCCTCTCGGCGCTGTAAAGATATTGAGTGTCACGATAGCAGTGTCGGACCTGGCGGAGGCCACCAATCGCTTTGAACGTATCTATGGTCTGACTCCATCAGCCCCATTTACTGGAGATGCGGACGGCTGGGAGGCAATGCTCGTTGCCTTTCCAATTGGCGAGAGTGGGCAGAGTTTTGAACTGGCAGAACCCCTGCCGCTTTCGACCACCGATACCGACATACAAACCAGGCTGCTCCCCGAACCCGGAGCCCTTTCCCAGCATCTACAAACCTTTGGCGAGAGCCCCTGCCGCGTGTCGCTTGCAGTAGAGAATATGGAGGCCGCGCGCCGCTACCTTGATAGGCACGAAGTGACGTACATGTATCAAGAGCAACTGCATCTGTCGTTGTGGATTCATCCAGACCAGGCCTGTGGGGCAGCAATTGTGCTGCATGAGATTACAAGTTAGCAGCACTTTACCCTATCTTGACTTGACATGCCACATATTCCATGGTACACTCCTTTTATCCAGGTATGCAAATATTCGCATAATCAGTTAAGAAGGGGGTGTTCTCGTTGTCTGATCCGTTCTCAACTCGTCAAGCTGTCCACGTGGTGGTCGGCCTTGAGCCGGTGTATAATGCTCTGAACAGCTTCTCCTTGCTTAGCGCGAGCGAACGCCTGGCGGGGCTCAACGCGTGGGTAGTGCGAACGCCGGCAACGCTCACCCCTGAACGCCGCCACACCAATCGACTGGTGTTCGAGGGCCTGTGTGCTGCCCTGGCACCAGGGCAGCATGTCCTCGACTTTCCTACCTACTTGAAAGACCTGGCCGAACAGGACCCTTGCGTGCTACGCGATCGAGTTCTTGAACGCCTGCGTTCCCGTTTCTCTCAGCGTGTTCCATCTGAGGAAACGCTTGTAGGACCAGATTCGGTACGCTTGCTCAGTGATGTGCACGCCTACCTGACCTGCGTCGAGTATGTACAGGTTGACACACCCTTTGACCGGGCGCTGCAGACCGAGGTTCATACATTGCTCAATGACGCGCCAGCCATGCATCACCTGATCGTCTCGCATCTCGAAGAGCTGTGGAAGACAACGTTTGCCGCTGAATGGAGGCGCGTGCAATCCTCCCTGCGCTGGCAGGTGGAGATGTTCACACGCAGTCTTGATGAGGATGCCTCGATTGAGGATACCTTTCACACATTCACCGGGCGCGACCTACCTGCTGATCTCCGCGAGCGGTTGACCACTATCCCGGAAATCATGCTGGTCCCTTCGTGGCACATGGGCCGGCACGTCGCTCTTTGGGAGAGCGAGGCGAGCGCCAGGCTGTTCTTCAGTGAGCCGCCCAACTATGATATCACCCTGCTGCGCTCTGCTCCTGTGGGACGCGCCGAGTTACGAGCACGGCTCGATGCCCTTGCCGATGAGACGCGCATGCGTATTCTCGAACTACTTGTGCAGCAGGATGAACTGCATGCCCAGGACATTATTGCCGCTCTTGATCTCAGCCAGTCGGGCGTCTCGCGGCACCTCAAGCAGCTCGTTTCCATGGGGTACCTGTACGAACGTAGGGGCGAGGGAGCGAACAAAACTTATCGCCTGAGTTCTGTCTACTTTGAGCGAACCGCTCGTGCCATTGAACAGCTTGTGTCGGCAGAGGATACTCAGAAGAGGCCCCTGGCAGAGACACATGAAGAAGCTCAGTCACAGGGAATGAGACGTTTCCTGGATAAGAGCGGTAGACTGACTATGTGGCCTCCAGCTAAGCAGCGGGATAAACTGCTCATCCTGGAATACCTGGCCAGCTTCTTTGAGCGGGGGCGAATGTACAGCGAGAAAGAGGTGAATGATCTGCTCCTCCTGCGCAGTACCATCAAAGATAGCGCGGCTTTGCGACGAGCACTATATGAATATCGCTTCATGAACCGCACGCGCGATGGTTCACGCTACTGGCTGATCGGCTCGGAGCTCTCAGAGGAAGGAGAAGGAAAGGAAACACTATGATAGAATTCGAAAATCCTCATTTCCACCAGAGCACAGCACAAAAACGTCATTTTTCACTGGCAGGTGAATCTTTGATATGCAAACGTAACTTTCTCTTGAACACTTTCTCAAAAAGATCAGCCTTCTCGTAGGCATGCTCTAGCTCGGCATCAAGATCGGAAAGTGGGCGAATCTCCAGGCCAATGGTCCAGCTAGCGTCATCACAGAATGCAGGTTCAGCGGCCAGCTGCAATACACGGCTGTCGTGACTATAGTCGAGGGCATCGGCGATACGCAATAAAGCGGCCATGGCAGAAACACGTTTGCGCGCTTTACGACTCAACACTGCATATTCTTCATGGTCATTACTGGGCAAGGCGCGGCGATGGTAGCGTGCGATACATGCTATCTCGTGCCGTTCTTCGTCGGTGAAATCAGGTAACTTCGTCTCTTTGATCAGGCGAAAAGAATGTTTATGGTGGCGGCGTGACTCGATCATCATACCGGTGTTGTGTAAAAATGCCGCGCGCTCCAGCAGGCGTAAACTCTTTCCATCTAGTTGATGTAGCGGTTGTGTCGCTTCAAAAAGCTGTACCGAGAGACGCTCTACCTGGCGAGCATGCGGCCAGTCTTCTACGAGCAGGCCGCCGCTCAAGCGGAGTTCTTCAGGGGTAGGTTGAGGACGTTGCCACCAGTCCAGGTCCTCTACTGAATAAGACTTCATCTGCATCCTGCCTTTACTTTATAAGATGTGGAGGGAGGGTTCCTACGTGTCAATGTGAATCTAAAATATCGAGAATCTCACGGCGAAAATCCCGTGCCTGTAATTGATACCAATGCTGACGAAAGTCACTATACTGCTTCTCGCGGCCTTGCTGCTGCATGAGCAACATCCGCTCCAGTCCATAACGCTGCTCAGCAGATGGAGCAGCCCCTGGCTCCAGTAGATCCGCTATTAAATCCGCCGGCAGTGTAAAGCCTTTTTTACTTTGATACTTCTTTTTTGTATCAACCAGCGCTTCTTCATACGCCATACCGCTGTCCTGGCTGCCCAGGCAGAGCCGCAATAAAGCAATCATCACGTCACTATCATGCAGCGCGCCAATCTCGTCCTGTATACGGCTCAACTCCTTGACAACGGCCTGGCTGGCGGCGGGCAGCACATCTTCAAATACCTCCAGCGTGTAGCGCAGTCGCTTGGCCGCAATGCGCAGGTCATGCAACTCTCGGACATGATAGGGAATGTCGACATATTTTGCCCAGCTATACAGCTCATCGAGGCGTGTCCTTGCAATGATGCGCGCATTCACGCCCGTTGAGGCCTGGCTATCAAGCCCTCGAATCGGTTTAGCTTTTGCCATGCTGTGCCGCCCCTTTCTGAATGCACGAACCGACCTGTCGCCGCAAAGCTGCCTCATCGAGCTTCTTGAAATAGGTTTCCAACGCCTGCTGCCTCTGCTGGCGGTAATCGCTCAGCCGGTCAATCAGCCATTGCACACCAGGCTGTTCTTCAGTCGCCGCCTCTTCATACTGTTCGCGCAAACCCAGCAGCATAACATCTGTATCACGCGCGGTCCCTAACAGATCGGCTATTTCTTTGACATGGCGGTAGGCATTCTTAAACTGCTTTGGTTTACAACACGGTTCAAACGCATCAAGCGTGGCACGCAGGCGCCGTGAGGCCACGCGCATCTTATGGATAGCCTCGATATCGTCGTTTTTGAGTACCTCATCCCGCCAATCCAGCAGTTTCTCTACGCGCTCCCGCAGCATACGTTGGCCAGCTTGCGCGAATGTTTCCTCACTCGCATCTTTTTTCGCTGACCCATCGCCAGCATCCGCGCCATTCGACTTTCCTGTCGTCGAAGCCTCCTGGTTTACACGCTCTAACCAGTTCTCACCATAACGCGCATAGGCAAGCAAGGCCCCCTCACGAATTCCATGAGGGCTGACGGCAATCTCATCAAGTTGGAGGCGAGAGATCATTTCACGGATAATCAACGCCCCGGCGGGTAAAATACGTGCACGCGCAATTGGCTGTTTATAGCGGCGAGAGATCTCTTTCGCGGTAAGAGCAGTCAATAACCCCTCGCTGCGGATGAGATCATCACGTGTCATGCGCCTGCTGGACTGCTCCAGCCGAAAAGCCTGTTGTGCCAATAGTAACAGCTAATTAGCGCTACCCCCCGTCACAATCAGCTTCGAGGGTGGAGATTTTATCGGCATTCCTTGAATATATGTCTGTAAGAAGGCGCGGGCGATGCTCAACTCAT
>CATPCK010000402.1 GCA_955652655.1 uncultured Ktedonobacteraceae bacterium
CAACCTTTGGAGGTCACATCCTCCTGACGACTCGTGCCCAGTCAATGGGCAGACTGGCCCATCGCATTGGAGTGGAGACCATGACCCCCGAAGTAGGAGCGCTCTTCTTGCTGCGTCGCGCCTCCATCATTGCGCCTGATGCTCCACTGGAGCAGGTATCTGCTGAAGATAGCATGCTGGCTTTACAGATAGTCCAGGAACTGGGCGGTCTTCCACTCGCCCTTGACCAGGCAGGAGCCTATATCGAGGAGTCTTCATACCACCTGGAGGGCTACCTTGAACTCTATCAGAACCACAGAACAAAACTGCTAAAGCGGCGTGGAGGCTTAGCCACCGACCATCCTGAACCTGTTGCAACCACGTGGCTGCTCTCATTTCAGCAGGTTGAGCGAACTGACCCTCTTGCTACTGGATTGTTGCGCCTCTGTGCTTTTCTCGACCCTGACGCTATCCCCGAAGAGATTCTCACGGAAGGAGCACAAAATAGTGGCTCTCGGCAAGAATCAGCTTCCCCAGATCAACTCAGAGTGAACGCAGCCATTGAAGTCCTGTTGCGCTTTTCTCTTATTCAGCGCAATTCTGAGACGAGAACGCTCACAATCCATCGTCTGGTACAAGCGGTTCTCAAAGACCAAATGGATGAGATGATACAACGTCAATGGACAGATCAAGCGGTGCGAGCCGTGAACCGAGCCATTTCTCGCACAATCAACGCCTACAGCGTCTCCGGTCATCCCCATCATGCTGTACAACTCCTGCAAGCATCCATTCATATTCACCAGGAACGTAATGATAAAGCAAATCTTGCAACGACTCTGCGGAACCTCGCGGTTCAACAGCAAGTACTTGGAAGACTTTCAGCGTCGGAGCAGAGTTTAGAGGAGAGCTTGTCACTCTGCTACGATATCTGTGATAGCTTCAACAAAGCGAGGACTCATCAATCTTTCGCTTTGCTAAGAGCGTATCAGGGAGCATTTGAAGAGTCTTCAGGGCATTTAGACGCTGCCTTATCCTTGTTCAAAGAGACAGACGCAATAGCACCCGAAAGCGGAGTCTGGGCCTATCGAGCGCTTTGCGCACTCCTCACTGGAGATATCCCCTTTGCGCTAACGGCAGCACAGCGTGCGCGAGAATTGGCGGAAGAGCGAAACGAAGATAGAGATATCATTCGGGCTGAATGGTTGCTGGGATGGACATTCGTGCGTTTGGCTTCTCAGAAAGATGAGCAGGTCACTGAAAATCTTCAGGTGGCCGAGCGGCATTTGAAGGAGGCTCTGCATCGCTGTCGCCAAATCAACATGATCGATTACGAGGCCGATCTTTTACTAGCCTGGGCACGGCTGTATTATGCCAAAGACGATAGACACCAGGCAAAAATATCTGCGACAGAAGCACTAGCCATCACCAATCGTTCAGATTTCCGCGTCTTGAGAGCTGATGTTCGTAACCTTCTTGCTCGATTAGAATTAGAGGATGGCAATCAAAAAGAGGCTATTAATCATGCTCAAGCTGCTTTCCATGACGCATCATGCGATGGCCCGCCTTATTGTTATAAGTCTGCACTAGAGGAAGCGAAGCACCTGCTGGATGAGGCAAGGTAGTTTTGATAAAACAGGGAGGCTGGCATTCAATGCAAAACTGCTAATCCCCCAAATCTCCCCGTCTTCCCTTTTTCAGTTCGATGCGAATAAAACAGATCAGTATGGCAGGCTGTGCAGATACTCGAGATTTCGATGTGTTCATCTTGGATAGCACTCTCCTGCAATTGCCAGCGGATTGCCGCCCACATATCCAGGTGGATCGTCCCATCTGCTTGCCAGAGAAAAAAGCTGTGGGCCTGTGTCGGAAAAGCCGTAGTAAACACTGCAACCAGATCTTCACGAACCTCGTAGCAGCACGGCCCAATACTGGGACTAACGCTGACAAGAATATCGGATGGATTGCTCCCATACGCCTCATTCATCGTCGAGATCATCTTCTGGACAATTCTCCCTATCACACCTTTCCATCCGGCATGGATCATCGCGATGACGCGCTGTTTGGGGTCAAAAAATGCAACTGCGGCACAGTCGGCTACTGGAATAAAGAGTGCTCTGTTCGGGACGTTTGTGACCAGCCCATCGGTTTCTGCGAATTTGTGCTGCACTCCACATGGAGATTGGCTTGTGACCATTGCAATGTGTGTTCCATGAACAAGTTGAGCCTGTGCTACTATTGCCTCGGCTTCGATGCCTACAGCGGTATAGAAACGCGATCGATTGGTGATGACAGATTGTTCTTCATCGCCAACGCGAAACGATAGGTTGAGAGAGCGCAAATATCCTTCACTCACGCCCCCTAACCGTGTTGAGATCACACATGGAACCTGGGGAAACGGCTCGAATAGATCAAAGGAGTAATAGATGAGGTTCTCTCCTGTTTGTGCCTGTTCATGCCGTCTCATATCTTTATCTTTCTCTCTAAGCTTACGCTCTGCAATGAATGATTGTAGTTTACACTATTAATCATCTCAGGTCAAAAAGGAGGCTCCCCCAACTTGTACTCGAAGTTCCCAACGTGCCGGTAATGTCGTAGGTATGTAACCCAATCTACCCTGGACAACAGATAGTTTCTCGTATGCATATTGCTATTCCCCGATTACCCCACAACAATGAACGTGTGTTGTATGATAAAAGACGCGAGGAGACTCCTTCATAAGCTCACACACTACAAGCCAGGAGGGAAACGATGCGGGAACCTGAGAGCGAGCATCACCACGATCATGATGAACACCAACATGATCACGATGAACATGAGGGACATGAGCACGACCACGATGAACACGATCA
>CATPCK010000403.1 GCA_955652655.1 uncultured Ktedonobacteraceae bacterium
GAAAGTAGAAAGAGAGTTATCTTGCAATCACGGCAACAAGTCTGGAATTTCTTCCAGCAACCAGGAACAACGAAACGATTGGTAAAGGGATGTGTGGCGGTGATACTGGTGGCCCTATTTTTAGGGGCGATTTTCGGATTGAACGCACCGGGGGCTCATGCACAAGGCAGTAGTGCCTCCACTGCACAAAGTACGTCTCACGCCTCGAATAGTCAGAGCAGCAGCCTCCACCTGGGCAATCAATTCCCCTGGCCGTCTTGCACCTGGTGGGCCAACCAACGCTACCACCAAGTGCACGGTACCTATGTGCCATGGAGAACCCAATCCAATGCCCGGCAATGGACGGCCCGCGCCTATAACTTCCACTGGCGCGTTTACAGAACACCAAACGTGGGTTGGATTATGGATCTGCAGCCGGGGGTACAAGGGGCTTATGGTATGGGACACGTAGGCGTGGTGGAAAGGGTCCTAAGAAACGGATATTTCGTCGCCAGTAGCATGAGTTGGGGAGCGTCCCCATCGCGAGTCACCTACTGGACTTTTCATGCCGGTAATGGTGTAACGTTTCTTCACCAATAGCAACCAGGGTTTGACTCGCGAATGGGGGGAACGAGCGAGCGGCGTAGGCTGGTGAAATACATCAATCAACCAGAACGTTCGTACGTTAGATGAAGCGCCCGCAAAAAAGGCCGGTTATCTGTAGCTACAGATAACCGGCCTTTCCACATTTTGTGCTATACTCAGATACAACAACAAAAGCAAAGGATCGAGAACGAGCCTCCATGCCCGAATACATCTGGGGTCGCAACCCTATTATGGAAACGCTCCATTCACCGCGGCAGGTTAAACGCATATTATTCGCCGAAGGTCAACGCGAAGCATCAACCCTCGCTGCTATACTGCAAGAGGCTAAGCGCCGTCATATCCCTACCGAGAAGGTTGCGCGCGCCCGCCTTGACCAGCTCAGCCATGGAGCAGTTCACCAGGGCTGCATCGCGGTTGTCGAAAGGCGAGCTTATGCCACGCTGGACGAAATACTCGCCCACGCTGAAGACAAACACGAGGCACCTTTTCTGCTCATACTTGACGCTATCCAGGATGTCAATAACCTTGGCTCGCTGCTGCGTACAGCCGAGGCTGCCGGCGTCCACGGTGTCATACTACCGGAGCATCGCGCGGCTGAAGTGAACGCGACTGTGATCAAAACCTCGGCCGGTGCTACCGAACATTTGCTCATCGCACAGGAGACAAACCTCACCCGCACCATCGAATCCCTCAAAAGAGAGCAAATCTGGGTGGTTGGATTGGCAGGTGAGGCTAGCACCGGGTATGATCAGGCAGACCTGACAGGCGCGCTTGCCCTGGTGGTTGGAAACGAAGGGAAGGGCATCAGCCGCCTGGTACGAGAACACTGCGATCTACTGATTAAACTGCCCATGCGTGGGCACATCAACTCGCTCAACGCGGCAGTCGCGGGCAGTATTGCTCTATATGAGGCACTAAGGCAGAGAGAGAACAAGAAGTAAAGCCCTCTGCACTTGTCCTTACCTGTTCGTTGGTACAGGGAAGATACTGGCCGATTGCCTCATGATCTCATCGTTTCTTCCTGCTACAGTGAGGACACAAGGAAGATGTCTGTTTCGTGAGACAAAGAGAAGTGCATTCATGGTCAGACGTAGCATCCAGGCCATACGCGTTCACCAGTATGGAGGACCAGAACAGCTCAAATTGGAGCAGATCCCCTGCCCAGAGCTGCAGGCAGGTGAGGTGCTGGTGCGTGTGCATGCGGCAGGCGTCCTCCCGGCGGAGTGGAAAGTTCGTCAGGGCCTCTTTAAAGACTTTCGCCCCACATCGTTTCCCTATATCCCAGGCAGCGCTTTTGCCGGGGTGGTAGAGGAGGTCGGTTCTGGTGTCACTGCCTTCCAGAAAGGGCAGGCGGTCTTCGGTCGGAGCAACAACGGAGCGTATGCCGAGTACACTACGGTTTCTGTAGAGACCCTGGCCCTCAAGCCAGAGGCGCTCAGTCTTGATGAAGCTGCCACCATCTCAGGAGGTGCGACCGTCGCCTGGACGGCACTCTTTGAGAATGGAGTGCTGCAAGCGGGTCAACGCGTTCTGATTCACGGAGCAGCCGGTGGCGTCGGCTTATTCGCGGTCCAGTTCGCCAGGTGGAAGGGTGCGCAGGTCATCGGCACAGCCTCAAAGGCCAACGTAGATTTTGTGCGCTCCCTGGGTGCAGAAACCGTGATTGATTATACCACTACGCCATTTGAACAGGCGGTACATGATGTGGATTTGGTGTTGGACACGATAGGTGGAGAGACCCTCCAACGTTCCATGGACGTGGTTAAACGTGGGGGAACACTTGTCTCTCTCCTTGAGCAACCGTCCCAGGAGAAGGCGCAGCAGCGTGGCATTCGCGCTATGTTTTTCATGGCGGCGCTTCCCTATCCCTCCAGCAGCATCTTGCAGACGATTGCTCAGTTGATTGACGAGGGTCACGTCAAAGTCACCATTGCGAAGACCTTCCCTTTGCGTGAGGCTTATCAGGCCCACGAACTCAGCCAGACCGGTCATGGGCGTGGGCGCATCGTCCTGCATATCGCCGACTAACCTGGCGGACCACTCGCATTGTCACCGGCTGAGAGCGTCCTTTCCAGGCCCGTGAAAGCAAAGGTGCGGCCGTTGGTTCTCCCTGTGCTGAGTAGCTTTCAGCAGCATCCGCAGCAAACGCATTGTATATACCGGGTTTACATGCTATACTTCTGTTTGCAATAGTTCGTAACAGAGATCGAAAGGAGGTCTATGAATATGAGAGTAACAATCAAAGCGATCAACATCCCACTAGTAACTAACATTTCCGATAAAGATAGGAGCACCATCCTTGAGTACAAACACAGCCCTATTGATCATCGACGTCCAGACAGGACTCGTTGACGGTGAAAAACCAGTTCACCAACTTCCAGAATTACTGGCGAACATCGATACGCTCATTTCCCAGGCGAGGAACTCAAACACCCCCATCATTTATATCCAGGATAATGACGTTGACGAGATAGGTTCTCCAGGCTGGCAAATCCACGCAGCCATTACGCCCAAAGAGGGCGACCTGGTTATTCGCAAACCCGAAACCGATGCATTCTATGGCACATCGCTGCAGGAAGAACTGGCTGCCAGGAATATTACACACCTCGTCATCAGCGGGTGCAAAACAGAGTATTGTGTTGATGCAACCTGCCGGCGCGCAACAGACCTGGGCTATAATGTAACGCTGGTCAAAGATGCCCACTCCACAACGGATAATAGCATCCTGACTGCTGAGCAAATCATCGCTTACCATAACCATTTGCTGGAAAGCGTCTGGTCAGATGAACACGGCGAGGTCGTCGGCGTTGCCGTAAAGGAAACCAGCGAGATTGTTCTTTAGCACGGTGTCAGGCCCAGAATGAGCGAGATCGCCCCTACGAAGGCGCTGCTCAGGCCCATCCGTCCATCGTAGGGGCGATCCCTTGTGGTCGCCCTGGTCGGGCTCATGCTGCCGCGTTGCACTCGTTCTTTCATGCGAGCCTCGCCGGAAAATGAACCAGAAGGAATATTTGCCAGTTGTGATCACTCTCTCACAAAGATAATCTCTTAAAGACTGGCTCAGGAATATTTCTCACGATAAGCATGATGGGGCGCCAGAACCATGGCAGGTAGACAACTTCCTTTCGCTGCTTCATGGCCCGGTAGATACCCTCGCCAACACCTTTCGCGCTGGCAGCCAGCAGCCCCTTCTTCACCGTAGCAGTCATAGGCGTATCGATAAGGCCAGGCTTCACAGTCACAACCGCGACTCCCGACTTGCTCAACCGGTTGCGTAGCCCCTGTAAGAAAACACTTAACGCGCCTTTGGCAGCCCCATACACATAGTTGCTCTGCCGGCCGCGGTCACCAGCCACCGAGGAGACGACGGTGATGCAACCGCGCTTCTGCTGCTCAAAATAACCCGCCAGGATCGTCAAAAGGGAGATCACGCTGGTACAATTGGTGGTAAATTCTTTCAGCGTCTCGGAAACGCTTACCTGGCATTTTTGCTGATCTCCCAACGTACCATGAGAAATCAGCACCATATCAAGTCCGTCGAGTGTCGAAATAGCAGTTTCGATCATTTCCTGGTGGCGGTCAAGATCCGTTACATCGAGCAAAAATGTCTCGGTACGCTTCGCGCCATGCACCTTCAGGTCATTGCCGATGTCTTCTAGTTTCTCGGGGGAACGGGCAACCAGGAAAAACTCGGCGCCATCCTTTGCAAAACACCTGGCTGTTTCATGGGCAATAGCCGAGGTTGCCCCTACAATCAATATTCTCATGTTCTTTATACCATCACTAACTTTTGAGCATGACTTACACGCCGCCAAAAACTGGAGGAGAAGTGTGGATCAACATACTGGGCAAACTCCTGCCACCTGGGGAAAAATGCCTGGAAGTTCTCAGGGCTCATGCGCGCGTCTTTTGCGGGATAGACCGCCCCTCCACTCTGACGCACAATCTTATCAAGTTCGTCAAGCAGTTGTAATGTCTTCTGACCACCATAAGCAAAATCCAGGGCAAGGGTTATACCCGGCCGGGGGAAAGAGAGTATTCCAGGAGATTGTATCGTACCAAATGTTTTGAGAACCGTTAAAAACGACCCTTCGCCCGAGCGCCGTATGCGACCAATAATCTCTCTCATTGCCCCAAAACCATCCTGGAAGGGTACTACAAACTGGTACTGCAAAAAGCCGCGTTTGCCATAGAGGCGATTCCATTCGTGAATGGAGTCTAGCGGATAAAAGAACGGCTCGTACGGCACAACCTTATGCACCCTTTTGCTGAGTTGCGAGTGGTAGAACAATTCGTTAAAAGACTTGACCGTCAACGAATTTAAGACAAAAGAGGGAAGATCGAAGGGAACAGTGAGTGGCAGCTTTCTCCCGGCCTTCTTCGATGCCCGCGATTTTGACTGGTCATTATTGCCGCACATAAAAATGCCCCTGCACAGGTTCTGCCCACCAATCAAGATGTCTACCCAGGACATTGTATATTCATACTGCTGGTCCGTTTCGGCGGAAATCTGCATAAATTCGTCGAGCGATGAAAACTGAATGCGCTCCATATCGATGAAAGGATTGACGATGGATTTCAAGCGAAATTCAGCCCACAGGATGACGCCAGTGAGACCGAGGCCCCCGATAGTAGCCTGAAATAATGTTGTATTCTCGTGGGGGGAGCAGATAAGGCGCTCTCCATTCGAACGTAGGAGTTCAAAACGAGTGACATGACAGCCAAAAGTGCCCGCCTTATGATGGTTCTTGCCATGCACATCGTTGGCGATAGCTCCCCCAACGGAGACGAACCTGGTGCCCGGTGAGACTGGAATAAACCAGCCGCGCGGCACAATCAGTTCAAGGATCTCCGCCAGCGATACGCCCGCCTCACAACATAAAAGGCCCTCATCTTCGTCAAAAGAGATGAAACGACGCAGGTGACTCACATCCAGAGATACCCCACCCTCGTTCAGACAGCTATCACCATAGCTTCGCCCATACGCGAAAGGCAGCACCGGCTGCTCAAAATCAGCAAGATTGGGCAATTCACTGCGCCAGAAAACCGATTGTACCTCAGCAGGCGTAACCTTTGGATAGCGCCCCCAGGAGCGAGGTTGATTCGTTTTACTGAGAAAAGACATAGAATATTTTTTATACCTCTACTGAGTAATTTATGATGCTAGATGATATAACGTAGAAAGAGAAGCTGTAGCTACGAAAGGTAGCCGAAAGGTATAGGCCCCTGGCGAGTATTTCACTATTGACAAGCACAAGGATAGAATGATAGGCTTGCATCTCGATGAAAGGAATATCCCTCTGATACACTATCCTCATGACAAAAGGGGAGAGAGTATGATACGGATACGGGTGAAAGAGGTGGCTCAGGCAAAGGGCATTGGTATGTTAAAGTTGTCCAGACTTGCCGACGTGAGTTATCGAACCGTGCAAGGGGTATGGCGTGACCCCTACCGGGAAATTAGCATCAAGACGCTTGAGAAGTTTGCTAAAGCTCTTGGCGTATCTTCTCATGAACTGATTGAAGATGTACCTGATGAGACA